>CAYTNC010000506.1:0-1501 GCA_964438935.1 uncultured Bacteroidales bacterium | reverse complement strand
AAAGGTACGCAAGGTGCTCATTCAGCAGGATATTTATTACCCGGGGGCTTCTGAACTCCGGGAGTTATATGTCAGCGTTCTGCTGAACCGCGCTACAGGCCGCAATATTATTATGTATTCCACCGAAGGAGGCATGGACATAGAAGCTGTTGCCGAGAAAACGCCACACCTTATTTTTAAGGAGGAAATTGACCCTTCAGTGGGTATTCAGCCTTTCCAGGCCCGGAAAATTGCTTTTAACCTGGGCCTTGAAGGAAAGGCATTCAAAGAAATGACCCGCTTTGTGACTTCCTTATATAAAGCCTACATTGAAAGTGACGCTTCACTTTTTGAGATCAATCCGCTGCTCAAAACTTCCGACGACCTTATTTTTGCAGCCGATGCCAAGGTGAATCTCGATGATAATGCCCTATTCCGGCATCCTGATTACGCAGAACTGCGCGACCTGAACGAAGAAGATCCTTCAGAAACTGAAGCCTCGGAGTTCAACCTTAATTTTATCAAGCTCAACGGAAATGTGGGTTGCATGGTAAATGGGGCAGGACTCGCTATGGCTACCATGGACATCATTAAATTATCGGGCGGTGAACCAGCCAACTTTCTGGATGTGGGAGGTACAGCCAATGCACAAACTGTTGAAGCCGGATTCAGGATCATTCTGAAAGATCCAAGCGTTAAAGCTATACTGATTAATATTTTTGGAGGTATCGTACGCTGCGACCGGGTAGCACAGGGCGTTGTTGATGCCTATAAATCCATTGGCATAGTGCGCGTTCCTGTTATTGTCCGGCTTCAGGGAACCAATGCTGTTGAGGCAAAAAACCTGATTGACCAATCGGGACTCAAGGTATTCTCTGCCGTTTCCTTGCAGGATGCCGCAGACCTGGTTCGAAAAAGTGTTTAATCGGGCACCCCTATTTTATTATGTGTGCCGTCGCACCAGGGTTTGGAAGCAGATCCTCCGCAACGGCACAAATAGAGTTCCTGCTCTCCGGTAGTTATTTTTCCCGAAGAATCCTTGAAACTGAACGTTCCTTTGATCAGGATCGGTCCGTTTTTAAGAATCCTGACCTCAGCCGGGATGTTCGTCTTTAATTCGTTTTCCATGTCCCTGATTATTTGCCGGTAAAACCTGTTTTTCGGTGCATGCCGTCGCAATAGGGCAGGTCGTTTGAGTTTCCACACCTGCAGAGCGAGGTCATCTTTTTGTGGTTGATCTCTTTACCGTTGGTATCGTAAATGACGAAATTTCCGGTAATGATAACAGGCCCGTCTTCCATTACCCTGACTTCGGCCTTATTCTCCTCCCGGGGTTTTTCTGTTTCTAATTCTTTATTGTATTGAAACGACAAGGCCTGGGTTGGACAAAGCCTGACTACCCTGATGATTTCTTCAGTAGGCGCACCGTCCATATTTACCCAGGGCCTCTTACGCGGGTTGAAGACCTCAATCAGTTCACGATAGCAGGTAGTGGCATGTATACACTTGGCAGGCTTCCAAA
>CAYTNC010000505.1:0-1512 GCA_964438935.1 uncultured Bacteroidales bacterium | reverse complement strand
CCTGAATCTGTTTTGAATGAAAGGCAAAATTAGCATTATTCTTCATATCCGTTGATATAAGCGGCAACTAAATTGAGCAGGTCAGGCCTACAGCAGGACTGAAACCCAGCACCGGATGCCTTGTTGCTGCCAGATCAATCTGCAGCCTGGGGCCGCGAAACCCAATGCCGAATGACATTTCAGTTTGTGTTCCGGAGGCAAGTCCGAATCTTACCGGGATCTTTTCATGAAGCAGAATCTCGAAACCGCCATAACACTTCATGCGTTCTTTCCGGTTCTTTTCGACCTGGAAGCAAAACAATACTTCCTTGCCGAATCGGATTCCCACGCCGGCCTGAAATCCGGCAGGTATTTCCAGGTATCCTGCAGGAATGTATTCCTGACCCGCCGGGTTATAGGCATGGATACCGAAGGTGATCCGTTCAACCGGAGCAAACTGAAGCCCAAGAGAGGGTATCACGGCATACAGGTTGCCATAACCTGCAGCCTGGCTAACCAGCAGGCCATGAATACCGATGCCTGCCCTCAACTTCTTTCCCAGATTTCTCCCGTAGCATAGCGATGCAGCGCTTTGCCGGAATGAAGAATAACCAAATGACACGAGACTTATTCCGTAATTTCCGGATTTTGTAATTATTCCGCAGGAAGCGGCTCCCGTTCCCAGTTGCGAAACCAGGTAATTGTTGGAATAGCATATTCCGAATGTGGTTCTGCTCAGTCCTGCCAGACCTGCGGGATTCTCAAGCCCCGACCAGTGATCTGCCAGCATCACTCCTGCACGCGACATCCCCTGGGAGCGCGGATCGCCCCTGAAATAGGGATACTGTGCAGTGCTTTCTGCAAAAGACAAAGGTGAGAACAATATGCATAACATAATTGTTGCTTTCAACGGGACAAGATATTACCTGAAACAAATCTCAAACCTGTCAGATACAAAAATCCCCAAATCAGCACATCAGCACATCAGCACATCACCACATCACCACATCATCACATCAACACATCAGCACATCAGCACATCACCACATCACCACATCACCACATCATCACATCAGCACATCATCACATCAGCACATCATCAACCAATCTTGTGTTTAAACTGAATTTTTGCCAGTTCCTCATTGGCTGCAACAATCTTCTTTTTCAGGCCATCCTTGTATTTTTTGAGTGCCGCCGCAACCTTTTCATCGTACAGGGCGATCATCTGGGCCGAAAGAATACCGGCATTCAGCGAAGCATTGATACCCACCGTGGCTACCGGAATACCCGGAGGCATCTGGACAATGGCCAGCAGTGCATCAAGTCCCTCCAACGAAGCTTTTATGGGCACGCCAATGACCGGAAGGGTGGTCATGGATGCAATCACTCCCGGCAAATGAGCTGCCATGCCTGCCGCTGCAATGATCACTTTCAGCCCGCGAGCTTCGGCATTTTTTGCAAATTGTTCCACCTCTGCAGGGGTGCGGTGAGCTGACAATGCGTTTATTTCAAAGGGAATTTCAAGTTCATCCA
>CAYTNC010000504.1:0-1519 GCA_964438935.1 uncultured Bacteroidales bacterium | reverse complement strand
GTGTGAAGCACCTGCCGGTCAATGAATATATGAGAGCCTATATGTATACCTATGGTTACCGGCATTATGAGAATGCTTATTCGGTACTGGATGACATTGGCCTTTCATCAGATCCCTGTACCAGTTGCTCTGCTTGTACGGTAAATTGTCCCAAAGGCTTTCAGATATCAGAACGGATAGCCGATGTTTCCAGACTTGCCGATATGCCCAGAGAGTTACTTGTTTAGTTGATTATTTGAAAACGTAAAAAAGAAACGGTAATGATAAAAAAAACCTGTATCCTGTTATTGCTGCTCCCTGCCTTTTGCATTAGTACTCAGGCTGCGGATGACAAATTGTTTCCGGGAGTTTCCGGATGGAAAATGAAAGCAGAGCAGCGGGTATATGATGCTTCGGATTTGTGGGAACTGATTAACGGGGCAGCTGATATTTTTCTAAGTTATTCCTTTCAGGATCTTCACATAGCTGAATATACCAGTAAAAACAAAATCATCAGGGTGGAACTTTACCGGCATCTCACCGCAGCGGATACCTATGGCATTTATTCGGCTGAAAGAATGCCCGATTATCCGCAGGTTCAGATGGGTTCTCAGGGCTATAAAAGCCAGGGAGTGCTTAATTTTCTTGCAGGCAATTATTACGTAAAAGTAATGTCGGCAGGGGTTGAAGAGGCCGATGAAAACGCAATAGCGCTGATAGCAGAAAAAGTGAATGCAAGCCTGGCTCAGCCCGTTGGCTTACCTGAGTTGTTGCAGGTGTTCCCCGATGAAGGGAAAGTACTCCTGTCGGATACCTACATCGCACAGAACTTTATGGGGTTTAGTTTCTTTCGCAATGTTTTTTCAGTAAAGTATGAGAAGCCGGTGCCACTGCAGCTGTTTGTCATCAGGCTTACCGAAGATGAAATTGGGAAGATGCTGGATCAGTATATGAAAACAATGAAAGAGGACAAAGTCAGCCAGAAGGATGATTTGTACCGGGTTGACGACATGTTCAACGGCCCTGTTTTTCTGAAGAAGAAAGACAATTACCTGGTTGGAACAGTGAACACAAGTGATGAAAACGCTGCTACTGGGATGATTGACAAGTTGATTGCAAACCTTCCATAATTACCTGGCTATGAAAAATCTTTTGTTCTGTTTTGCCATGCTGTTAATTCTTACTGGAATTTCGTGCAGTAAGTATAAAAAAGGAGATAAGTATATATCTGTGCATTCCGGCGACAGTGTAAGCTATCTGATAATGGACCGGGGAAAGGGGATGAAGCTGGCAGGAAAGGCCAACCGCGAACAGCTGGAGTATGCTTACAAGGGCAATGCATGTGAGGTTGTTTATTTAACTGATTCAAGCAAATTTATTACCCAAAAAGGAATTCTGCTTTTTCATACTTTTCTGCCCAATATGGAAGATGACATGCTGACCAAGGGATATTTCGGAACCTTCACTTCAAAACAACAGGTCACTTATATGCTTGTTTCAAGGGAAGATTTTGAAAAGCACTTCATTAGAAAGTAGCAGT
>CAYTNC010000503.1:0-1523 GCA_964438935.1 uncultured Bacteroidales bacterium | reverse complement strand
TCTACCAGTTCCACATCACCTCCGTCAGCATTCAGGTAGGGCCTTACTTCACTGATTGCCGCGTTAATATTGGCCAAAATGGCCTCATGCTGATTGTTCATGGGCTCTGTTTTAGTGTGCAAAATCACTGCGCTTTTTGGTAATCTCAACTACTTTGGTGGGCTCCAGATTGGTATTCCGCTTGAGCAACTGAATAACCAGGTTGTCGGCAATGCTCTTAAACGCTTCACCTGCCTGTCCCTTTGAAAGAACAGCCGGCGTACCGGAGTCGCCTCCTTCACGGATTCCCTGAACAAGCGGAATCTGTCCGAGAAGTGGAATGCCATACTGTACGGCTATTTTTTCGCATCCGTTTTTTCCGAAAATATAGTATTTGTTTTCGGGCAATTCAGCCGGTGTGAACCAGGCCATGTTTTCAACCAGTCCCAGTATGGGAACGTTCACTGCCGGAGCCCTGAACATGTTTATTCCTTTCACCACATCGGCCAGTGCCACATCCTGAGGTGTGCTGACAATTACAGCTCCTGTTACCGGAACACTCTGCACCAGCGTAAGATGGATATCGCTGGTTCCCGGAGGCAGGTCAACAAACATGTAATCGAGCTCTCCCCACTCGGCATCACCCAGCAATTGCTGAAAGGCTCCCGAGGCCATGGGGCCCCTCCAAATGGTGGCTTCATTGGGGTTAACAAAAAACCCTATTGAAAGTGCTTTCACGCCATAACGCTCCACAGGTATGATCAGGTCTTTTCCGTTTACCTTGTTAACAAAAGGATTGGTATATTCGGCATTGAGCATTTTGGGTATCGACGGGCCAAAAATATCAGCATCAATAAGCCCTACCCTGGCGCCTGTGGCAGCAAAAGCTACGGCCAGATTAACCGCAACCGTTGATTTGCCCACACCTCCTTTGCCCGAAGCCACCGCAATGATGTTGCGAACTTGCGGCAGGTATTGCCTGGGGGTGGCAACCGGCCTGGGTGGCACATTTAAGGCAATATCGATGTTTACACTGTCGCCGAATGACTCCTGGATCACCCTGGTACAGGCTTTTTTAATGGAGGATTTCAACGGATCGTTGAATGTCGGGAATTCCAGCGAAAACTCAATCTTATTGTCAGCAACTACAAGATGATTCACCAGGTTCATGGCTATGATGTCCTTGCCCGAAGCAGGATGAACAACTTTTCTCAACACTTCCAGAACCTGATTCTCAGAAATATCCATATCCTGAAATACTTTAAATATTAATTCAAATGGGTCATAAACTACCTCGCTAGAGATTTGAAGAGATCCCTCGACTTCGCTCGGGATCAGTTCGACTGAATAATTTTGTACCACAAAATTATAGTCTCACTGACAAAGATAATTATTATTTAGATTAATTCTTTATAAGGATCCCAAAAGACCTTGCTGAATTCGACGATCCGGTCGTTATCAACGGCAATTCCTTCGCTTTCCAGCAATTCCTGCATCATATCGGGATGCCTGAAATGGTGTTTTCCGGTCAGCAGGCCATTGCG
>CAYTNC010000502.1:0-1526 GCA_964438935.1 uncultured Bacteroidales bacterium | reverse complement strand
GGGATATACACCGCGCATGTTGTGAACACAGCGCTGAGCATGGGTCTGAACACTTCATTGGTTCCGTTGATACAGGCCATATCAATATTGCTTCCCCGCTCACGGTGCTGTGATATATTGTCAATTACCACTATTGAATTATCCGTCATGATACTGATCCCCAAAACCAATCCTGCCAGCGACACTACATTGAGTGTAAGTCCGGCCACATGGAAAAACAGCAGTGAAATGATCAGCGCAGCCGGGAGTGTTACACCCACCAGCCAGGGCGATTTGTAGTTTTTAAGAAACAGGAACATGACAATAAAAGCCAGAAATGCACCCATATAGAGGCTTTGGCTGAGATTCCGGATGGAGAAGTCGAGTAACTGTGTCTGGTCGCGTGTTACGGTGAATTCAATATCCGGATAATCACTGCGGAAAATTTCGGTGAGGTTTTTCAACTCTTTTTTCAGATCGCTCATGCGGGCATCTGACTGCTTAATGATGGCCATGGTAATGGCATCCTTATCATCGGAAACCACCATGCCTTTTTGTTTTTGCGGATGCTGGATAACCTGTGCAATATCCTTCAACTGCAGCAACCGCTCCTTGTTTTTCAGGTAGATATTGGCTATGTCCTGCAGGGTTTGAATTTCATTTCCAAATCGCACGTTGTACTGGTACTGGCCATCCTGAACTGTTAAGTTGCCTAGGGTTATGTTATTCTGTTTCAGGGCTGTTTCAATATCGGCAGAGGTGATTCCCAGTCCTTCGAGTTTGGAATTATCCGGCAGAATCAGTATTTCCGGAAATACCTGGCCGCTGATATCAGCAATGGCCACCTGTGGCAATTGTTCAATTCGTTTGCGGATAACCTGGCCGGCAAAATTGCTCAGTTCAGAAAATTCACGCGATACCGGAAACAGAGGATTTTCATTTCTGCCATCGGTTTTTTCATTTTTCAGGGTAAGATTCAGGTAAAATACGGGTATATCCGTTGCGCTGGCCTTTATCACACGGGGCCGTTCAATGGTCATTGGCAGTCCCGACATACCCCTGTCGACTTTCTCATTTACCTCAATAAAGGCGTAGTCGATATGGGTGCCATAGTCGAAATCGAGTTTAATCACGGCATTGCCGTCGCGTGTTTCGCTTTTGATATCGGCCAGATGCGAAACCTGCATCAGCTGAAGGCGGAACTGATTAACAATGGCATTCTCCATTTCACGTGCCGACATGTTTTCAGCACTGATCTGCACGGTAATTTTGGGTATGTCCACATCGGGCATAAGCGATACCGGCAACCGAAGCGTTGCAATAATTCCCAGGGCAAGCATTGCAAGGAATGCCATGGTAACGGCGATGGGTTTATTTATTAGAAATTTTATCATTGGTAATCTGGTTGCTGGGTACTGGGTGCTGGTTGCTAGGTGCTAGGTAATGGGTGCTGGGGGCTGGGTACTGGGGGCTAGGTACTGGGGGCTAGGTACTGGTTACTAGGTGCTAGTTACTGGGTGGTGGGTGAAGGGTGGTGGGGGTTCCAG
>CAYTNC010000501.1:0-1529 GCA_964438935.1 uncultured Bacteroidales bacterium | reverse complement strand
AAGGTTTGTTTTTGACCACCAATAAAGTGCTTACAAAAAGAATCCTGGAGTATAACCAAATTCCCACCCCGGGTTATTTCACCACCAATGAAGTCAACAGGCTCCGGCCCGGCACCCGTTACCTGCTCAAGCCGGTGAGTGAAGACGGTTCTGTGGGTCTGGATGAAGATGCTGTTTTTACAACGGAACAGGCAGCCATTACTGATGAAATCAGCCGGCAACCTGCTTCTCATTATTTTATTGAAGAATACATCGAAGGACGTGAATTCAATATCAGCGTTCTGGGAGGAAAGGGCAGGAAAGACACACTGCCTCCCGCCGAAATGATTTTTAATAATTACCCTGCTGGTAAGCCCCGCATACTGGGTTATAAATCCAAATGGGTCGAATCGTCGGCAGAGTATAAGAACACCACCCGCGCATTCGGTACCTTGCCGCCGGAATCACCTTTATACCGTGAGCTTGTGCGGTTGACAGAAGCATGCTGGGATTGCTTCAATCTGAAAGGTTTTGCCCGGGTTGATTTTAGGGTTGACCAGAATGGGCAACCCTATGTTATTGAAATCAATGGGAATCCCTGTATTTCACCCGACAGTGGTTTTATAGCAGCAGCTAACCAGGCGGGATTTTCAAGTAATGACGTAGTTGCCAGGATAATTGAAGAATTGAACTAACAGAACAATGAACAATATTTGAATTGTATGATAGCATTTAGGGAGCAACTGGTAGGTGACGACATCCGGAAAATAGGTGAGGTATTGGAATCAAGCAGCTTCTTCCATTCCTACGAGGTTGATGTGGCAAGGGAACTGGCTTCTTTAAACCTCGAAAAGGGAGCAGCAACTTCCGGATATCATTTTATCGTCGCCCATGAAGCGGATACCCTGCTGGGCTATTGCTGTTATGGACCGAATCCGTGTACCGAATCGAGCTACGATCTATACTGGATCGGAGTGCACAAAGGCCACATGAAAAGAGGACTGGGCCGGCAATTGATGGATCTTGCCGAAAAGGCCATAGTGAAATTAGGCGGTACCATCATCTGGGTGGAAACTTCAGGACGTTCTATCTATGAATCAACCCGGAAGTTTTATCTTGCACTTGATTATAAGAAAGTAGCTGCGTTACCCGATTTTTATGCTCCGGGCGATGATAAGATTGTGTTTATGAAGAGAGTGGGGAATTGAGCAGCTGTCATTGCGAGCGAAGTGAAACGGAGCGTGGCAATCTCTTATTTGGTGCAAAACAAAGATTGCTTCGGTCGTCCCTCCCTCGCAATGACGCTTTTCATTATAGGTCAGGCTGCGATGTAAACTTTTTGAAATAAACTTAGGCTTGATTATATCAAAGCTGCTTCTCGTAACAAACAAACGGAATTTTCTGGTAGGCGACCTGAAACGAGGCCAATTCTTTAAACGATTGCTTTTCGTATAATTGCCGGGCATGATCGCTGGGTTTAAAAACATCCAGCCGAATACAATCAAATCCCTTTTCTTTTGCCAGTTTTTGGGAAAATTCAATCATCAGTT
>CAYTNC010000500.1:0-1529 GCA_964438935.1 uncultured Bacteroidales bacterium | reverse complement strand
ATAAACGAAATTTACGCATTTCCTGAATATATGCAACAAGCCCTTTATTAACAATCGCGTTTTGAATGTGCAACATATCTCATATATAATTGTGTTTCTGATTATTAATCTGATCTTACACAGAACAAATCATGAAAATGTGTTCCGAATCAGCTGAATATTTATCGGATTTTATCGGTTGATTCTTGCTTAACTTCAGGACATCAAATGAATCATTCATGATTTACATCAACGATTTCCTGTCAGGTTTATTCTTTTGTCAAATGTAAAAATTGTTACTTACTTTGCCTGGCAGACAGCTTTATGTAAAGCGACACACAACTAAATTTGATATTGATGGCCATTCAGAAACCTTACATACCTAAAGGAACACGGGATTTCGGACCAGTTGAAATGTCACGCCGGAATTACATTTTCAATACCATTAAAAGCGTTTTCCGACTCCACGGATATGCACAGATCGAAACTCCGGCCATGGAAACCCTGGATACCCTGCTGGGCAAATATGGTGAAGAAGGTGATAAACTGTTGTTCAAGATCCTGAATTCGGGCGACTTTCTGCAAGGCATCAATGTCGCAGAGTTAAACACAATTGGTGCGAATGCCGCTTCACTCAAATTTTGTGAAAAAGGGTTGCGCTATGACCTCACGGTTCCCTTTGCCCGCTTTGTGGTGCAGCACCAGCACGAAATTGAATTCCCGTTCAAACGCTACCAGATACAGCCGGTATGGCGCGCCGACCGGCCACAGAAAGGACGATACCGTGAATTCTACCAGTGCGATGCCGATATCATCGGCAGCAATTCCCTTCTGAATGAGGCCAACCTGGTGCAGATCATTGATGAAGTTTTTACCCACCTGGGCATCAGGGTAAAAATAAAGCTGAATAACCGGAAGATCCTTTCAGGTATAGCAGATTATATAGGGCAACCCGATAAAATCACAGATATTACTGTTGCCATTGACAAGCTTGAGAAAATTGGCGCTGAAGCCGTGAACCAGGAATTACAGAATAAAGGGTTGACCGTTCAGTCGATTTACAAGCTGGAACCCATTTTTGCAATCGGGGGAAGTAATTCCGGGAAGCTGACCGACCTGATGAAACTGCTGCGTGTTAGCCAGGCCGGTATCAGGGGAATAGAAGAAACCGAAACACTGATTAAGATGCTCAACACACTTGATTTGAAATCGGAGGTTGAAATTGACATTTCCCTGGCCCGCGGGCTGAATTATTATACCGGAAGCATCATTGAGGTAAAAGCACTTGATGTTGAAATGGGAAGTATTTGTGGTGGCGGCAGGTATGACGACCTTACGGGAATATTCGGGTTGAAAGATATTTCGGGTGTGGGCATTTCATTTGGCGCCGACCGGATCTATGACGTGATGGAGCAACTCAAGTTGTTCCCCTCCGAAACTGCAGAATCGGCAAAGGTTTTGTTCGTTAATTTTGGCGAAAAAGAAGCGCTGTTCTGTCTCGGACTGTTAAACAAACTCCACAGGGCCGGAATAGCTGCCGAACTATATCC
>CAYTNC010000499.1:0-1534 GCA_964438935.1 uncultured Bacteroidales bacterium | reverse complement strand
TCCGGTCAACAGTTTCAACCACTTCTCCTTCCTTGCTGTTAGCCCTGAGTTCATAAGCAAGTGAAACAACCTTATTCTGAGAAATTTCCATAATATTCTGATTTAAATAAGCGATATGATATTTTTGGCAAAGAAAGCAAAATTAATCTACATACCTGCCTGAAACCGGTATAAATTGTTTTTAAATAACAAGTAAATAGTATCGCTGCTGAAGCAACCATTGTTTGAAGTTTCTGTCATATATCTATGTATTTCCTAAGATAAAATATCTTTTACTTACGGTACGTTTTTATTAAAAGAAGTAAACCAATAAACCATCCCTATCATGAAAAAATACCGTTTAGTATTGCTGGCACTTTTACTCAGTTTCTCAACTGTTACCTTCGGACAGGTGAAGTTTGGAATTCGGGGCGGAATCAATACATCACGCTTAAAAATTGATGATGTCATTGAAACACCAAATCCGACATTTACATCAAATTACCGGATTACCATTCCCAAATACTCCATGATTGGATATCATGTGGGATTAATCGGACAAATACAGCTGTTCAATTTTTACATTCAGCCGGAAGCCTTGTATACAGTATCACGAAATGACATCAATATTTACGATCTGAATTCCGCAGATCCTGACAATGCAGACCAAATAACCCAGACGCTCAACCGGCTTGATTTTCCGGTTATGATGGGATTAAAAGCAGGCACTTTTAAAGTGGGTATCGGGCCGGTTCTTACTTTTTTAGTCAGCGATGATTCTGACCTGGAAAGAATAACTGATTATGATCTTCGTTGGAATAAAGCCACAGTTGGATTTCAGGCAGGTATCGGTTTCGACATCAAAAAACTGGCTATAGATCTGAAATATGAAGGAAGCCTGAGTAAGATGGGAGACGGGATCAACCTGGGAGAAGAAGGTACAATGGATTTCAATCCGCGGATTCAGCAAGTCATATTAAGTATCGGATTGTTTTTCTGAATACATGCATTTTCTAAGTATCTTCGCAGCCATGTGTTACACCATCAAGATAGATCTGACACGCGAAGAGATCGAAAAGCGTTTTGGTGCCAAATTTTCTGACCCCGAAAAGTATCAGAGGGGCTCCAAAGTCAATGCCTTTTCTTTACCTCTTATACCGGTTATTTGCAATGACAATACCGGAGAAATCAGACTTTTTTACTGGGGTCTTATTCCTAACTGGGTAAAGGATGCTAAAAATGCTGGTGAAATAAGAACAAAGACTTTCAATGCCCGATCTGAAACGCTTGCCGAAAAGGCCTCATTCCGTCACATTCTTAACAAAAAGCGTTGTCTGGTGCTCACAAATGGGTTTTATGAATGGCAAACTTCAGGAAAGGAAAAAATCCCATATTTTATCGGCCTGTCTGAACAACCTGCATTTGCTTTGGCAGGGTTGTATGATCAATGGACCAACAGGGAAACCGGTGAGCAATTAAATACCTTTACCGTAATAACAACCAGAGCTAATCCGATGATGGAAGAAATTCACAACATCAAAAAGAGAATGCCGGT
>CAYTNC010000498.1:0-1537 GCA_964438935.1 uncultured Bacteroidales bacterium | reverse complement strand
GGACATCTGCCTATTACGGAAACGGTAACAACGAAGCCATGCTGGGCGGATTATTCAAAACCTTACCACGCGAATCGTTTATGGTAGCCACCAGCGCCATGCCCAAGGGAACTGATCACCAGAGCGGGCTGTTTACCGATGCCACTGCTGCTGAAGCTTTCAGGGCCGATGTGGAAGCCGGTATGAAACGCCTGAATGTGGATTATTTGGATATTTTATTCCTTCCTTTCGTGGGCAAGCGTGAATCCGTATTTTTTGAACCTTTACTGCGGGTGATGGAAGATTTCAAGAAATCGGGTAAAGCACGTTTTATCGGTATTGCTTCGCACAGTTTTATTGGTGAAGCATTGCGCGGTGCAGCCGACACAGGCATTTACGATTTGGCCATGATCGCCTATAATTTTAAGCTTGAACAAATGGATGCAGTGGTCAGTGCGGTAGATTATGCTGCAAGCAAGGGTATGGGACTGATTGCCATGAAGAGCATGGCGGGTGGTTACTGGGACAAGGAACGCACCCAGCCCATCAGTTCTTCTCCTGCTCTGAAATGGGTATTGCAGAACGAGAACATCCATACCATCATGTCGGGCATGACCTCATTTGATGAATTGCTCAAAAATGTTGAAATGGTAAAGAATTCGGGGCTTACCGATGAGGATAGGAAAGAACTCAAGCTGGCCGGGGCAAATCATGAACACGGGTTATACTGCCTGCAATGTAGGGAGTGTGAGGGCCAGTGCAGGAATCACCTGGATATACCCACGCTGATGCGCAGCTATATGTATGCCTATGGTTACCGGAACCTGCATCATGCACAGCAAACTGTTGAAATGGTTGACCTGTCGGGCAATACATGCGACCAGTGTGATGAATGCACCGTAAATTGCAAAGCCGGTTTCAACCTGAAATCAAAGATCAGTGATATAGCCCGTCTCAAGGATGTACCTTCTGATTTTCTGAGGGCATAACCAAAAGGGTTGTCTCTTAGAGATTGTATCGGTTTGGAAAGGCGTCGTAAAGAAAACTACGCCCAGCCGGGAATTATTTCATGAGTTAAAATTTGAAATAATTCCTGGCATTGAAATAACAGACATCCTCAACAATCTTTCCCAGCCATTTCTTATCGTCGGGCAATTCGCCACGTTCAACGTCAGCGCCCAAAAGATTGCACAATATTCTTCTGAAGTATTCATGCCTTGGAAAAGACAGCAAACTGCGTGAGTCGGTAAGCATACCGACAAAGCGACTTAACAATCCAAGATTAGAAAGGGCATTGAGTTGTTTTTCAATTCCATCTTTCTGATCAAGGAACCACCATGCAGCGCCCCATTGAATTTTCCCCGGTATGGATCCGTCCTGAAAATTTCCTGTCATGGTAGCCATAATTTCATTATCAGCCGGGTTTATGTTGTAAAGTATTGTTCTGGTAAGTTTCCCTTCTTTGTCAAGTCGGTCGAGGTAACGCGACATGGACACGGTATAATTGAAATCGCCTATTGAATCAAAGCCCCCGTCAGGTCCGAATGAGCTTAAAATA
>CAYTNC010000497.1:0-1539 GCA_964438935.1 uncultured Bacteroidales bacterium | reverse complement strand
CCATCAATGCTCTCATCAACGGGTAACCTTCCTTCATCAGTTGGTTGAAAGTATCCACCTTGAGTATGGAATCATTAATGACCACACCGCTCATCACCACAATGCCAATCATCGACATGAGGTTAATTCCTTCTCCAAAAAGCTTGAGGAACAGAAATGCCCCGAAAAGGTCAACCGGAATCTCAAGCAAAACAATAAGGGGCAGGGTAAGTGATTCAAATTGAGAAGCGAGTATGAAATAGAGCAACGCAAGTGAAATTATGAATATAACGACCAGCTGTTTAATCAATGCCCTGTTGGAAAAGTAGGAGCCTGTAAAACCAGCTTCAAATTGCCCGTTTTTCATAAGCAAGTCCTTGATGCCGCTTTGTGTTTTTCGCACCTCCTTTTCATCCACATCCACCGATATCGGATAATAGGTTCCTTCCTGGCCGGCAATAATTGTTTTTAGATCTACATCTGAAGTTTCCTTCAACAGTATATTCAGCGGAATTACCACATTCTTTTTGTTGGTTAGGGTTAATCCGGCAATGATGTCGCGAACATGACCCGGCTTATCACCCAGAATAACCGGTACAAAGTTTTGATTTGCTGTTATGAGCAGTATTTCGTTTTCCCTGAAGGCACGCTTCAATGCATAATAAACCTGATCATAGGTGATTTCATATAAAGCAAGCAATGAAGCGTCGGTTTTAAGCACCATCTGCTCCTGCCATACAATATCACTAATATTCAGATCGGGGAACAATTTCCTGAGGCTGTCAACATTTTCTTTAAGATAGGTGTTTCTCTTTTGTCCGAAATCACCTGTGGCCCTGAGTTTAACTAACAGTGGCGGTTCCTTGTCGCCAAACAACTGATCAAAGATGTTGCCGGCGTCTTCGAACGAATAATCGGCTTGTTTGAATTCATGTTTCATGGCGCTTTCAACAGCTGCAAACACTGAATCAAGCACTTCCGGTGATCCGGCTTTCAGGTACAATAATGCTTCAGATCCCGATCCGGGCGAATTGTGATCGAGCAGGAACTGTTGTTCTCCGATAATACACGTATTGTGAATGAGATGACCTTTTATGTCAGTGATCAGCGACTGCACCCTCTTGTTACTTTCCGCAATATTCACGCGTTCGTTCCAGTCGATCCGCAACACCGTTTCATCTTTAGCAATAGGGGGAAGCTTGGTTTTCTTAAGATCCATAAATAAGAATGCTGCACCGGCAAGCATCAGCACAATTGCCAGCACACTGCCAACCTGGTGGCGCATTACAAATTTAAAGCCCTTTTCATAAAACCTGCCGTAATCGATATCATTAATCCAGCGCAAAACACCCCTCATTTCACCGGATTTTTCATTCTTAAATAGTTGCTTGTAATATACAGGCAAAATGGTTATCCCGATAAAGAGCGAAATGAACTGGCTGATGGTTATGGCTAAGGCCTGGTCATAGAATAGTGCACCTGTTATACCACCGGTGAAAATAAGAGGGATATACACCGCGCATGTTGTGAACACAGCGCTGAGCATGGGTCTGAACACTT
>CAYTNC010000496.1:0-1543 GCA_964438935.1 uncultured Bacteroidales bacterium | reverse complement strand
GTTGAAAGAAAGGATCAGCTTGCCGGTCAGATTGGAAATATCGCCCGTGATCTGATAGAATCCGTCAAGACCATTTCAAATGACATGAGCCCTCATGTGCTGGTAAATTTCGGATTATTATCCGCCATTAAAGGCATCATTAATCTTTTTTCAGATGACATACACATTTCCTTTTCCACAAATATTGCCGATACGCGATTTCCAATCACCATTGAATCTGTAATTTACCGAATATTCAAGGAGCTGATCAACAATACAATAAAGCATGCCCATTCAAAAAACATATACATTAATATGGACTTTATTGATTCTGTATTTTTATGTAATTACAGGGATGATGGTATTGGTTTTGATCTTTCTCTGCATACTAATTCGCCAACAAATGGAATGGGAATCAGTAATATTATAACCCGAATCAAATCACTTGGAGGAGAATATGAAATTCATACCGGTCCCGGTGCTGGTTTTGAAATCAACTTTGCTATAATCACAAATCTGGAATCTGCTCATGCAAACTAAGATATACAGAGTTATCCTGGCCGATGATCATTCTTTATTCAGGCAGGGTCTCAAACTTATTCTCGAAGACCTGAAAGACATTGAGGTAATAGCCGATGTTTCAAACGGGAAAGAACTGATTGAAGTGGTGCGTCCGCTTAAACCCGACCTGATCATTATGGACATCAACATGCCCATTATAAATGGCATTGAGGCAAGCCGGATCCTGCTGCAGGAGGATCCCGCAATGAAAATCCTGGTTGTATCCATGTATGGTGATGAACAATACTACAACAGCGTAATTGAGAACGGTGTAAGCGGCTTTATTCTTAAAGACGCTGAAAATGAAGAGCTTAAAGCTGCAATCAGGATGATTCTCAGCGGCAGAACCTATTTTTCGCAGAGCCTGCTGATAACCCTGATCAGAAATAAACAGCCGTCGGTTCATATAAACATTTCGCAACGTGAACATGAGATTTTGGGTCTGATTTGTGAAGGACTGAGTTCTGTTGAAATAGCAGGCAAGTTGTTTCTAAGTGAACGCACGGTGGAGAATCACCGGGCAAATCTGCTTGACAAAACCGGATGTCGGAATTCTCTGTCGCTTGTATTGTATGCTTTTAAAAACAATCTGGTGAACCTGAAATAGGTCAGTTTTTCAGTTTATTATGGCCCTGATTACTGCGGCAAAGAAATAAAAAGCAAGCACAACCGATACGGCAATTTTCATAAAGGTTCCGGCAAGGAACCCGATAAAAGATCCGATGGCTGCACGCATGGCCTTGTGTGAATCCTGACCGGCAGATCTTTCACCAATCAATGCCCCAACAAACGGACCGCCCAATATGCCCAGCAAGCCAAACGGGCCCAGCACAATACCCATCATCGGCAGTAATATAACACCAATGATCAACCCAATTGTACTTCCCCGAACACCTGCCCGGGTGCCTCCGAATTTTTTGGTACCCCAAATGGGAACTACATAATCTAAAACAGAAACAATGAGGACGATGAGTGCCCAGATTAGGAGCATATTCAGGGAGAA
>CAYTNC010000495.1:0-1550 GCA_964438935.1 uncultured Bacteroidales bacterium | reverse complement strand
AAAAAAGCCGGTTGTAATGTGCTTAACCTGCTGACAAAAGGATCACTCAGGCATGTTACCGAACAGCTGAAAAAAACTCCGGCTGAGCATGCAGACGATATCCGCAATGTTATTGATAAGGCTTTGGCTGAAGGGCTGCAGGTGAACCTCTATCTTGAGGACTGGTCTAATGGTATGCGCCATTCAAAGGATTATGTGTTCTTTATGATGGAGGAACTTAAAAACACGCCGGTGGCAAGATTCATGCTCCCTGACACACTCGGCATCCTGAATCCCGATGAGACCTACCAGTTCTGCAGGATGATGATAGAAAGATACCCCGGGATTTCCTTCGACTTTCATGGTCATAATGATTATGACCTTGCTGCTGCCAATGTTTTTTCTGCTCTTAAAGCAGGAATAACATGTATACATACCACCGTGAACGGTCTTGGCGAAAGGGCAGGAAATGTGCCTCTGTCAAGCGTTATTGCCATTGTACATGATCATTTCCATTACACCATGTCGGTTGACGAAAGCAGGGTGACTCCGGTGAGCAAGCTGGTGGAGTCATATTCAGGCATTCATATACCGCCAAACAAACCTGTTATAGGTGATAATGTATTTACCCAGACAAGCGGCATCCATGCCGACGGCGATCATAAAAACCAGTTATATTACAATGACCTTCTGCCGGAAAGGTTCGGCCGCAAAAGACTATATGCACTGGGTAAGACATCCGGCAAGGCAAATATTAGACAGAACCTTAAAGAACTTGGAATTGAGCTTGACGCCGATTCAATGAAAAAAGTTACTGAAAGAATTATTGAGCTGGGAGATAAAAAGGAAACAGTAACACAGGAAGACCTGCCCTTTATAATATCTGACATCCTCAGGAGCAAACAAATTGACGAGAGGATCAAAATAATGAACTTTTCACTGTCAACGGCAAACGAACTTAAACCGGTTGCTACCCTTAAAATCAGCATTAACGGTGAGGTCTTCGAAGAGGTCTCCAACGGCGACGGACAGTATGATGCATTTATGAAAGCCCTCAGGAAAATATACAGGAAACTTAACAAACCCTTGCCTGTGCTTGCCGATTATTCCGTGTCAATACCCCCCGGAGGGAAAACTGATGCTTTGGTGCAGACAGTTATTACATGGAAGATGGATAAAACCTTCAGAACCAGGGGACTCGACTCAGACCAGACCGTAGCGGCAATTAAAGCAACACTTAAAATGCTGAATATCATAGAACTTAATAATATCTAATTTTCAATTTAAATACTTAAATCCAATGAGTAAAAGATCCTATCAAATCGCTGTAATTCCGGGTGATGGCACAGGCCCCGAAGTTGTTAAGGAAGGCATAAAAGTAATGGATGCCGCTGCTGCAAAGTTCGGTTTCACATTAAATTATACATACTTTGACTTCGGTGGCGACAGGTATCTGAAGACCGGTGAGACACTGCCCGATTCAGCTGTTGAAGAGTTAAAAAAATTCAATTCCATTTACCTTGGTGCCATAGGCCATCCCGATGTAAAACCAGGTATCCTTGAGGTAGGTA
>CAYTNC010000494.1:0-1554 GCA_964438935.1 uncultured Bacteroidales bacterium | reverse complement strand
AGGCATTGCTGCTTCCGATGCCCTGTCCTGTATAATTTCCTTCATTACTCTGGCGGAAAGTCAAACCAACATTGAGGCGGTATTTCAGACCTTCAATTCCGGGTATTTTCACTTCGCCATACAGGTTGTTGTATGTTGCAAATGCTCTGGTTTCCCTCATATAAGTGTCTTCGAGGTCGTTAAGCACGTCTTCGGTCCATACGAACTGTTCGTCCAATGGCATTCTTATGGTTCTTTTCAGTGTGCCATCTTCCTTATAGGGATCAGCAATGGGCGACATACTTAATACTCCGTAGATACCAACCTGATCACCGGTGTTGATGCTGTAATTATTGCGGGTACTAAATCCGAAACGGAAAAATTTACCCACTTCCTGATCCAATGAACCACGCATACCGATACGGTTGTATCCCTGAGTGGGAACTACAGCTTCTTCATTGAAATATTCCACACCGAAGTTATAGGCGCTGGTTTCAGTACCACCCATAATACCCAAATCCTGGCTGTTCACCGATCCGGTCCTGTAGAACAAATCCTGCCAATCCGTATTCACATCGTCAGATTCATCCAAAGCATTGCTATATCTGGCCGATGCGGCACGGAGTTTCACAAAGTCAGGACCGTCCATCATGGGGTAGGGCGCAAATACTTTTTTCATGCCGTAATAGCCATTGTAAGTTACCTGTGCTTTTTGTGCTTTTACGCCTTTGTTCGTAGACACCAGAATAACACCGTTGGCACCGCGTGATCCGTAAATGGCGGTAGCAGAAGCATCTTTCAGAATGTCAATGCTCTTGATATCGCTGGGGCTGATGTCGCTGATGCTTCCGGCAAAGGGAATACCATCAAGTACTACTAATGGATCGTTGGTGGCATTAAGCGAACGGACACCGCGGATGCGGATCTGCATGGATGCTCCCGGTTTGGTGGAGGTTTGTGACAGATCTACTCCGGAAACACGTCCCTGCAAAGCCTGAGAAATATTTGCAGAAGGTACATCCTTCACTACATCTCCTTTTACCGAAGCAACAGAACCGGTTACAGCTTCTTTTCGTTGCGTACCGTAACCAATAACCACAACTTCGTCAAGTGATGTGATGTCGGGGATCAGGGTTATATTGATCACTGATTTACCGGCTACGGCAATAGTTTCGCTGTTAAAACCAACGTATGAGAATACCAGGCTGGCATCTGCATTGGGAACCTGGATGGTGAACTTACCGTTGGCATCGGTAACAACGCCTGTATTTGTGCCTTCAATGACCACATAAACACCGGGCAGCGATTCATTATTCTGATCCACGACCACGCCGGTTACTGTAATCGGTTGCAGTGCTGTGGCCTCCGTATTAACATTGCCAGGGGCGGCCGAAACCCCGGCACTCAGAATAAGCAGAAATGCGGCTAACGCCATCAGAATCTGCTTGTTCCTGATGTATTTCACGAATAAAATACATGGACTTGCTTTTCTAATCATAAAATTAAGTTTTAGGGTTAATTTGAAATAAAATCAAATCGTAATTCACAATTAATAGTTTGTTTGTAGATGTAGGA
>CAYTNC010000493.1:0-1556 GCA_964438935.1 uncultured Bacteroidales bacterium | reverse complement strand
TTAGCTGTTGGCTATTAGCTGTTGGCTGTTAGCTGTTGGCTGTTAGCTATTAGCTGTTAGCCAAGAGCCAAGAGCTAACGGCTAAAGGCTAAAGGCTAAAGGCTAAAGGCTAACGGCTACTCTAAATATGCATGCCGGTATGGGTATCGTTAGCTTAGTTGATAACAGGTTTAACCAGGGTTGTGTATGAACAGAATTCTCATTTTTATTTTTCTGGCAATGCCCCTGATTAACTTAAGGGCGCAGACACTGGCAAAAAATGACCAGTTGAAATTTGATGCGGATTATTTTCTGATGGAGAAGGACTTCAGTAAAGCCAGGAACAACTACCTGACTATTTTGAAATCGGAACCTGAGAATGCCGACATGAAATACAAGTTGGGGATTTGTTATTTGAATTCCGAAAATGAAAAGGCGAAAGCAATACCCTACCTGGAAGAAGCAGTACAAAAGATTTCTGAAAAATACAACCCGAGTTCGTTTAAAGAAACCAATGCTCCCGTTGATGCCTTTTTTTTACTGGGGAGTGCCTACAGGGTTAACAATGAACTCGACAAGGCCATTGATGCATACAGCAGGTACAAAGAATACCTTGATCCCAAAGATGATTACAACCAGCAGGTGATCAGCCAGTACATCAGCAGTTGCCACACGGCCAGGGAAATGCAGAGCAAGCCTATTAGTTTGATAACCATCAATATGGGTGGAAAGATCAACACATCAGCTCCGAATTTTAATGCAGTGGTATCGGGTGATGGCAGGACCCTGTTTTACACTTCGCCCGGGCGACAGGGATACGACATTTACACCGCCACATTTGCCGATACGGCATGGACAACACCGAAAATGCTGACCAGTGTGCTGGGTACAGGCAAGTACATGAAAACCAGTGATCTTTCAGCCGACGGGCAAACGCTGTTGCTGGTAATGGACGATCCGATGAATTCCGATATTTACGTATGCCGTTTCATTAAGGGCCGTTGGTCGAAAGCCGAACCGCTGGGGAAGGAAATCAACAGCAAATCGAACGAAACGCACGCGAGCCTTTCGATTGACGGGAAAACCCTTTATTTTACGAGCAACCGGAAAGGTGGCGTGGGAGACATGGATATTTATAAATCGGAACTGGATGAAAAGGGCGAGTGGGGCAAGGCAGTGAACCTGGGGACAACCGTGAATACCCGGTTTAATGAGGAAACACCTTTTGTAACTGATGACGGCCGACAGTTGTTTTTCAGTTCTGAAGGTCATCCCGGATTGGGCGGCTATGATATTTTCCGATATGATTTCAATGATCAGGGAGCCGGTGTAATTAACCTGGGTTATCCGTTAAATACAACCGACAATGACCTGTTTTATGTTCCCATTGGCGACGGCACAACCGGGTTTCTGGCTTTCAACGGAGCAGACAGCTATGGTGGCCGGGATATTTATAATGTAACCCTGCTGCCGCCGGCGGCGGAAGAAGTGGCAGTTGAAGAAGCAGCAGTAGCAGTAGCAGCGGCAGTGGAGGAAGAAGTAGCAGTGGCAGCGGCAGCGGCAGCTGAAGAAGCAGC
>CAYTNC010000492.1:0-1559 GCA_964438935.1 uncultured Bacteroidales bacterium | reverse complement strand
AAGAATTTGAAGCCATCCGGCTCGTGGATTATGAAAACCTCACTCAGGAAGAAGCATCAGAACGAATGAACATCTCACGTCCTACTTTTACCCGGTTGTATGATAAAGCCCGCAAAAGTGTTGCCAAAGCTTTTGTCGAAGGGAAGGCCATCATGATTCAGGGAGGCAATTACATCACAGAAGATTACTGGTACAAATGCCAGAATTGCCATGAAACCATTGCTGCACTGAAACCCATCAAACAATGCCGGAACTGTGATTCGGAAAAAATCACTCCGCTGAACAAAGAATCCAGTTAGTTGCAACTAAAAAACAACCAGGTTAAAAGAATCACATTTGCGTTAACCCAAAAGTGTTCAAAAAACAAAATCCAGCAATCTTTTCACAATACCGGCCAGCAAAATGGCAAAGAAAATTTCAAGTATACTCACCATCATGGCCTTCTTCCAGCCATATTCATTCCATAAAACAGAAATGGTTGCCACACAGGGAACATAAAACATACTAACTACTGCCAGGGTGATCATCTGCTGAGCACTCAGCGCATCGGAAAAATGGGTGGTACCCAGGTAAGCAGCAAGCATTACAAGGATCAGTTCTTTACGCAAAACACCAAAAATCAGCAGTATACCCGTAACTGCAGGCAATCCAAGCCAGTTAACAGTTATTGGGCTCAATACAGAGGAAATTGCAGGCATCCAGCCGGCCAGATCAATAGCATGAATAAAAACACCGGATAAGATAACAATAGGCGCAGCAATATATACAAACTCCTTCAACGAATCCCACGTTTGCGAAAAAACAGTCTTCATTTGCGGTGCTTTGTAATCGGGCATCGGCATGATCAGTTCTACAGGTTCCCCCAGCATCAGTTTAGAAGCAATTTTACCTACTATAAATATCAGTATCATTGCAAAAACATACAGGCCCAGGGCCCAAAGGAGGCCGACATATTTACCCACCAGGCCGAAGACAATCACGGATACAGCAGAACACGGTACGAGCGTTACAAGAACAGCTGTTAAAAACCTTTCCCGTTTCGACTCCATAATGCGACAGGACAAACAACCCGGCACATTGCATCCCAGTCCGATAATAAACGAAATACAAGCTTTTCCATGAATCCCCATTTTATGCATCAGATGGTCCATCAAAAAAGAAATACGGGCAATATAGCCCCAATCCTCCAGGATATACAAAATAATATAAAAGGGAAGAATATAAGGAAAAGCAATCTGAACAAGAGCAACGACACTTTCAATAGCCGCCCAGCCTAAAGAAGACCAGGATGACACCCCCACTGCCGTATTCCACCATTCATGAAATCTTACAGACCAGGTGTCGAATAATCCCGAAAACCAGTTGCCAAAACTGAAAACGGCAAAAAACATAGCGCCAATGATCAGTACCATGACAAAATAACCAATTACCTTATCCATGGTGATGGCATCTAACCTCTCATTCAGGCTCGTTTTCCGGCCGGCCAGGATGGTTTCAACATCACGGGTTATCTGATAAGCCAGGTGACTTCTTTCATCAGCAATAACAAGGGACGAATC
>CAYTNC010000491.1:0-1559 GCA_964438935.1 uncultured Bacteroidales bacterium | reverse complement strand
AGGCCATATGGGGATTTTCTTTTAACCTGCGTGTGGAATAATTGTACCAGTCGTTTCCATAAGGAACATATACACGCATTGTATATCCCTTTTCCACAACTGAGCGCCTCAATCCGGGAGTTACACCATACAGCATCTGAAATTCAAACTGGTCGGGTTTCATCGTGTGCTTTTGAATCAGCTCATAAGCACCGGTGATCAATTTTCTGTCGTGTGTGGCAATCGCCGGATACATGTTGTTGCGGAACATGAAATCCAAATCCACCAGGTAATTCTGGTTGATTTCATGCTTGTTTTTATAGGCCAGTTCATCCGGTTCATTATAAATACCCTTACAAAGACGTACATTAACCAGCCCCCTCCCCTGATCAAATTCCACCAGCTCCTTTAAATCATTTAAGGTACGTTTCAGGTAAGCCTGCAACACAATACCTACATGTCCCGGAAATTCATTCAGAAGTTGCTTGTAAAGTTTTAGTTCCCTGTCGGTACACTGGGTGTCCTCCATGTCAATTCTCACAAACCGGTCTAAAGATGCAGCTTTGGCCACTATCTCGTGCAGATTATTAAAGCACATTGTTTCATCAAGCAACAGGCCAAACATAGTAGGTTTTACCGAGAATGAGTTATCCAGGTTTTTGAAAACCGATTCTTCAATGAGCTTCAGGTATTCATTCTTATAATACGCTATTTTTTCAGCACGGGTTTGAAACTCACCCAGCAGGTCCATGCTGGCCTTGATTTTTTGGCTGTTCAGTTTAGCTGTTACCTTAACAGCATCTTTCAATTCCTTACCTGCAATGTATCTTTTCCCGAACACCCAAACGAGTCCTTTGGGTAGGTATGGAAGCAATGCAACAATCAACCTGTTAATCATTTTTCATTCCTGTTAAAACTAATAATCCGCCTTCAAATCAGCAATAAAATTAAGCTGATTCGAAGGCGGAAAACAGGACAATTATCATAGACAGTAATCCCAGAATATGAGATATATCATATCATTCAGGATGATTACTGAATGACAACCTTACCCTGATGGAGCTCTGTTCCATGCCGGATCACAATATGGTACAATCCACGCGGCAGGTGTTGTATATCAATATACTCTCTGTCAAGTTCTTCCGAATGCACTTGTTGCATATATACCACTTTACCCAGTCCATCCACAATTTTCACATCCAGGTCACCTGGTTTTTCCGTTTCAATTCTGATGCGGAACAACCCGTTGTTCGGATTGGGGAAGATGGCCACCTCTTCCGGCCTGCCTGACAATTCTTGTATTGCACTGGCCATATTCACGCTAACGGTTTTTATGGCCTGGCAGTCATTCTGCCCGGTTACCGTTACACTGTAAATGCCCTTCTGAACCACATTGAAAGTCTGACCGGTTGATGCATCCTGCCACAGGTAAGCCTTATGTCCGTCACCTGCATCAAGAACATGCGGAAGGTCCGTACTCAGCTCTCCGTTAACATCTCCAAAGTCGATCACGGGTGCCGGCAACGCATCAAATATTGCCACCAGCGTGTCATTCTCATTTCTTTTATCCAGGGGCATCA
>CAYTNC010000490.1:0-1562 GCA_964438935.1 uncultured Bacteroidales bacterium | reverse complement strand
GCCCTGGATCAGGATAAGATGTCGCAGCACGGATTGAACACAGCAGCCGTATCCAACATGATCCGCAACCGGATTGTAGGCCTGACAGCCTCACAATTCCGCGAATCGGGTAATGAATATGATATTGTGGTTCGGTTTGATGAAAACTTCAGGAATTCCATCAGCGACATCCAGAATATTGCCATACCCACCACGACCGGAACGGTACGTTTGGGTGAAATAGGCACTATCGAAGAATTCTGGTCGCCACCCAATGTAGAAAGAAAGCGACGTGAAAGGGTGGTTACGGTTTCCGTAACACCCTATAAAGTTCCCCTGGGTGAGATGGCAACCAATGTTAAGGCAGAAATTTCCAAAATGGACATCCCGGCTGGCGTAATGGTTGATGTGGGCGGTGCTTATGAAGACCTTACCGAATCCATTACAGACCTGGTGATGTTGCTGGCGGTAAGTCTTATTCTGGTTTACATTGTGATGGCATCACAATTTGAATCCTTAAAAATGCCCTTAATCATCATGGCTTCCATCCCGTTCTCCTTCACCGGGGTGATTCTGGCCCTGTTGTTTACCAACACCACGCTGAGTGTGATTGCCATGCTAGGTGCCATTATGCTGGTAGGTATTGTGGTAAAGAATGGCATTGTGCTGATCGACATGACCAACCTGATGCGCGACCGGAATTATGAGTTGGATGATGCCATACAGCGTGCAGGCCGTTCTCGTTTGCGTCCGGTATTGATGACTACGGCCACCACCATCCTGGGAATGCTTCCGCTTGCCTTAAGTCAGGGTGAAGGATCGGAAATATGGAGGCCTATGGGTATTGCGGTTATCGGAGGATTGTTGGTTTCCACTGCCGTAACCCTGGTTATTGTTCCTGTTATATACAGGTATGTGGTTCGCCGCAGTGAACAAAGGAAATCAAGAGAGACCGAGGAACTAGAATTTATGGAGGCTTAATACCTGAAAACATGAAAGCAATAATGATCATTTACAATCAGGCGCTCACTGAGAAAGTGGAGTATATGCTTGAAAAACTGGCCATCAAAGGTTATACACAATGGCCGCTGGTAATGGGTGCCGGAACAAATACCGGACAGCCCCGCCTGGGTACGCACACCTGGCCTGAACAGAATTCAGCAACCCTCACCGTTGTAGAAGACAAGATGGTAGATTTGGTGCTTGAAAAAGTGAAAAAGATGGATGCCATCAACAACGAAGTGGGCGTAAGGGCCTTTGTGTGGAATATAGAAAAAACAGTATGAACTAATTCCTTCCTCATCAATTGAATTATTGAGTATGTGCCGGGGATGATGTCCCCGGCACTTTTTTTATATATGACCGCGCTAAAAGGGGTTTGCATATAGCTATCAGGTTAACAAGTTATTTTAAAGACCAATGCACTTACTTTTCTTATTTGAGATGAGTTTTTTATATGTGCTATCCCCAGCCTACCGGCAGGCAGGCCCTTTGGAGGCATTGCCGTCAAGCTAATGTTCATGTATCGTTAATAATGAAGATGTTATAAGTTGTAAGATGTTTATTTACCATGATTAAACATA
>CAYTNC010000489.1:0-1563 GCA_964438935.1 uncultured Bacteroidales bacterium | reverse complement strand
CCATATTCATCACACAATTGGTACCACAATGGAGTGTTTGTGTAATGGCAGGTACGTACTGCGTTGATGTTATGCTGTTTCATCAGTTTGACATCCTGAATCATCGATTCGCGGGTAATATACCTTCCGGATACAGGATCATGCTCGTGACGGTTAACTCCCCTGATGAGAATCCGCTGACCATTCACTTTCAGCACGCCATCTTTCCATTCCACTTCGCGGAAACCAACCCGGGCAGAAAGATATTCCACAGCTTTTCCTTTACTGTCTTTTAAAATAATTGCCAGGGTATACAGGTTTGGTGTTTCGGCAGTCCACTTCAACGGATTCAGTACTTTTTTTGAGAATTTCAACCGGTTATTTTCCAAATCGCTTACCTTGATCTTTTGAGTAACATCTTTAAAAACTTCCTTACCCGATTTGTCGATGAGAACGACTTCTGCATGATACTCGTTTTTCGGTTTGGCCCCGGGGTAACCTTTTAACTTGAGCGAAAGATTAAAATCGGCATCGGTGTATTCTTCATCCAGGTCGGTGGTAAAGGTGAAGTCGTTAACAGCTACTTTCGGAACAGAATAGAGAAATACATCCCTGAAAATACCGCTCAACCGCCAGAAGTCCTGGTCTTCGAGATAACTGCCGTCGCTAAAACGGAAAACCTGCACTGCCAACACGTTTTCACCATGTTTGATATAATCTGTAACATCAAATTCGGCCGGACAATAGCTATTTTCACTATATCCCACTTTTTTGCCATTGATCCACAGGTAAAATGCCGATTCAACACCATCAAAATTCAGAAATACCTGTCTTCCCTTCCAATCATCGGGTACATTAAAACCTGTGCGATACGAGGCTACCGGATTAAAATCAGCTCCAACTCTTGGCGGATTTTTGGAATCAAAAGGGTGCACTATGTTCACAAAAATGAATTCACTAAACCCTGCATTCTCCAGACTATAAGGAACCTTCACATCTTTCCAGCCGGTTATGGAATATTCGGGTGCATAAAAACCGGCAGGAGCATCGGACGGTTTATTCACATAGTTTAATTTCCATGTACCATTGAGCGATTTATAAAAAGCTGACTTTGTAGGATCTATTTTCAGTGAGCTTTCATAACTGGTATAGGGCACGACATTCACGTGATAATACGACTTGTTGATTCCGAAAACCTGCTGATTTTCCCAATCGCTAAGGGTATCTGCGTTTTGACAATCTACGGATTGCCATACTGCAATTGACACAATAAAACTAAAAAGCAGCCTTCTCATTTTACAAAATTTGTTTTCTATTGTTTAAAAATCATTTTTTACTTGAACACCGGTATTTTCAAGGTTCAGTTACCAGATCCAATTCGGCAAATCCGGCAACCTCATCGCCCCATGCATTCTTTAAGGCTTTCATCTTCACAAAACGTCCATTTACAGGGGCAAAATTCCTGACTTGCCAAACAGGATTGTTTTTAATGTTGGAAAATTCACCCTCGCTCACCAGTTTCCAATTTTTGCTGTCTTTTGAAACATAAAATTGATAATTGGTAATGATTCCTGAACTCCATTT
>CAYTNC010000488.1:0-1573 GCA_964438935.1 uncultured Bacteroidales bacterium | reverse complement strand
AGCTTGTCGAAGTATGACTAGTAGCGGCATTAGCAGTAGCAGTCAAATCCCAATCCCAACTCCCAATACCCACACATCCAGTGTCCAGCATCCAGTATCCATCATCCAGGTTATTAACAATCCAAAATAATCAATATTTCATCTATTTAGAATCATTCTAATGACAGTTCACTGCAAATTCTCAAATCATTGCTTTAACAAATTAGGTTAAGCGCTTAACTGACAAATTTGTATAGAATGAATACATGTAACATGCAGATAATCAGTAATGTATTTATTTTAAGGAAATTTAATTTTTTAATCAACTGAACCAAAAATTAATAGAACGCCGGGCAAATAATCAAGCGAAAAATGATTTTTTTTTTACTTTTTTTTTCACAATCTTGCTACAAGTAAATTGAAAACATAGAAAAACGATAACAAACTTAACCTAAACCCAATACTGATATGTACAAAGAAGTCTGGAGTAATTGTTTGAAAATTATAAAAGACAACGTACCCTCCATTAGTTTTCGCACCTGGTTTGAACCAATTGTTCCGCTCAGATTAGAAAATAAGGTACTTACCATCCAGGTTCCCAGTCCTTTCTTTTATGAATACTTAGAGGAAAAATACATTGATATCATCAGCAAAACGCTGCGCAAGGAATTGGGATATGAAGCCAAGCTCGAATACAGCATTGTAATGGAAAACCCCGGCCAGTCTGCTTCCAAAGTTTACACCATCAAACTGCCGGCGAAGAATCAGATTGAAATAAAGAACAATCCTGTCAACCCGATCAATATTGAAGAGAATGCAATAAAGAATGTATTCATCATTCCGGGTATTAAAAAGATGAATATTGATCCCCGGCTGAATGCAGAGTATTCTTTTGACAACTTTGTGGAAGGAGAATGTAACCGGTTGGCCCGGTCTGCCGGTTTTGCCGTATCTAACAACCCGGGTGGTACAGCTTTCAATCCGTTGCTTATATATGGCGATAGTGGTTTGGGAAAAACCCACCTGGCGCAGGCAATTGGTATCGAAATTAAAGACAAGTATCAGGAGAAAACAGTACTATACGTACCTGCCAACCGGTTTCAATCGCAGTTTGTTGAGGCCATTCGCAATAATACCAAGAATGATTTCCTTCATTTTTACCAGATGATTGATGTGTTGATCATTGATGATGTACACGAATTTGCCGGAAAAGAAAAAACCCAGGATATCTTTTTTCACATTTTTAATCATTTGCATCAGTCGGGTAAACAGCTTATTCTTACCTGCGACAAACCTCCGGTGGAGCTTCAGGGATTGGAACAGCGGCTGCTTTCGAGGTTCAAATGGGGGCTTTCTGCTGACCTGCAGATTCCTGATTATGAAACCCGGGTAGCTATTCTGAGGCAGAAAACCTATAAAGACGGAATAACCCTCCCCGAAGAAGTTGTTGAATACATTGCCACCCACATTACCGATAATGTAAGGGAACTGGAAGGTGCTTTAATTTCCCTGCTGGCGCAAAGCACGCTGAATAAGAAAGAAATTACGCTGAACCTGGCCAAGGAAATGATTGATAAGCTGATCAAGAATACCA
>CAYTNC010000487.1:0-1586 GCA_964438935.1 uncultured Bacteroidales bacterium | reverse complement strand
GTATTGTCAGCTGAAACCCTGAGCATTTCAGACACTCCGGTAAAGCAGGGTTTCTCCTTGCGGATAATACAAGCATTGGGAGATATTGGAACCTCACAATCGGTAAATGCATATAAGGCATCAATGGTAATATCCGGATCAGTTCCGGGTAACAGGTGTACCACAATTTCCACGTTACCAGCCGTATTGTCGTCGATTTTGCGGATTTTGATCTTGCCCTTTTCATTGGCTTTCAGAATCGAATCGATCAGCGAGGTGGTGTTTTGTCCGAAAGGAAGCTCGGTAATAACCAGTGCTTTTCTTTCGAGTTTGGAAATTTTTGCCCTTATTTTGACTACGCCGCCTCTCAGGCCGTCATTGTACCTGGACACATCAATCATACCTCCGGTGGGAAAATCGGGGTACAACTCAAAAGTTTTGCCTTGCAAGTAGGCAATGGATGCATCAATGAGCTCAATGAAATTATGAGGCAGAATTTTTGAGGCAAGTCCCACAGCAATACCCTCCACCCCCTGTGCCAGCAAAAGCGGAAATTTCACGGGCAGGGTTACAGGCTCTTTATTGCGTCCGTCGTACGACAGTTTCCAGTTTGTGGTACGCGGATTGAATACTACCTCAAGGGCGAACTTCGACAGTCGTGCTTCGATGTACCTGGATGCAGCAGCTCCGTCGCCGGTATATATGTTACCCCAGTTTCCCTGGGCGTCAATAAGCAGGTTTTTCTGGCCCAGCTGAACCAGCGCGTCGCCAATGGATGCATCGCCATGCGGATGATACTGCATGGTTTGCCCTATGATGTTGGCTACCTTATTGTAGCGCCCGTCTTCGATCTGCCGCATGGCATGCAGAATTCGGCGCTGCACTGGTTTCAGACCGTCATCAATATGAGGAACGGCTCTTTCGAGGATAACATAAGAAGCATAGTCAAGAAAATAGCTCTTGTATTTACCGGTTAGTTCGGTTACATAACCGGTGCCGATAAGCGGATCATCGGTTCCCTGATCATACCCGGAATATCCGCCAGTTTCCTGCTCCTCATCACCGATTCCTTCGGCAAGTTCAAAATCCTCAACACTCATAGGAAAACAACAGTTAATGATATGCTAAATGGCTTCCACCAAATCTTCTTCCACCCTCAGGTTATCAATGATAAAATCCTGCCTGTCCTGTGTATTCTTGCCCATATAAAACGGCAGGATATTCTGGATGTGGTCTCCCTTTTTAATTCTTACCGGTTCAAGCCGGATGTCCTTACCGATAAAATGGCAGAACTCATCGGGAGAAATTTCACCCAGCCCTTTAAATCGGGTAATTTCAGGATTGACTCCCAGTTTCTTAATGGCAGTTTGCTTCTCCTCATCACTGTAACAATAAAATGTCTGCTTCTTATTTCTGACTCTGAAAAGCGGAGTCTGAAGAATATAAAGGTGACCCTGCCTTACCAGCTCCGGAAAGAATTGCAGAAAGAAGGTCATCAGCAATAACCTGATGTGCATACCATCAACATCCGCATCGGTGGCTATGACCACGTTGTTGTAACGCAGATTTTCAAGTCCGTCCTCAATATCCAGTGCTGCCTGTAACAG
>CAYTNC010000486.1:0-1606 GCA_964438935.1 uncultured Bacteroidales bacterium | reverse complement strand
GGTGTAAAGCGTTATATATTCATGCCAGCACCAATGTATGGCACGCCACAATGCCCGCCGTTTCAGTTCTCAACCGGTTATTACCCAGGGAGACAGGAATAAAACCGTTTTCAATGGCCAATTTTACTTCCTCCGGAGTGAAATCCCCTTCGGGTCCTATGAGAACCACTGCGTCAGATTGTGGCAGGAGGGCCTGCTTCAGTTCCTTTCTGTCTGTTTCACCACAATGGGCTATGAAGCGGTTGTCTTTTGCGGAGTCAAGGGCTCTGACAAACTGGTTGTAAGGTGTCAGTTCGTTCAGCACCGGAAGTTGCGTTACCATGGCCTGCTTCATGGTGGAAATGATGAGCTTGTGCAACCGGTCGGTTTTAAGCACACGCCGCTCCGAACGCTGGCAGAGCAGGGGAGTGATCCTATCAATCCCGATCTCAACTGATTTCTCAACAAACCACTCCAGGCGATCCATGTTTTTGGTTGGCGCAATGGCTATGTGAATCTGATGCTTCCGCTGCGGGGGTGAGGGCAGTACCCTGGTAATTTCAAGCCGGCAACCTCTGGTATCGGGTTCGGTGATCACCGCCTCATACATGCCCCCTTTCCCATCGATCAGGATTACTGTATCACCCTTGCTTAACCGCAATACGCGCAGGCAGTGTGCCGATTCCTCGGGGGAAAGAATGGCTTGGTTTTCAATGATGTCGGGGGAGTAGAATATATGCATAAGTTGCTGTTGGCTATTGGCTGTTTGCTATTAGCTGTTGGTTTTATTACTTCACTATTTGGTGTTTTTGTCTTCTAAGTCTTCAAAGTCTTCAAAGTCTTCAAAGTCTTCTAGTCTTCTAGTCTTCTAATTCCTGCAGTCCTGCAGCCTTGGCTCTTGGCCCTGCCTGCGCTGCCACTGCCACTGCTACTGCCACTCGTCCCTTGTCACTCGTCCCTTGTCCCTGCCCTCAGCTCTTCCTGTTCAGCCTGAAGGTCGTACTTCCCTCAAACCCCAGTGAAACGGGTTCTATATAAACAAGGCTGGCGTCAAAGCCGAGTGCTTTCACGTCGGAAAGGCTGTTTCTGCTAAGAAATACGTAAACATTCATGATCAGCCTTTCTTTGAATTTGAAATCAAAATCGGAGAAATTCAACCGGTCGATCAGGATAAACTTGAAATCAGTAAGAACATTGTGTTTCCTGAGTGACGGGTACCCGCTCAACAGGTCGATCTCACCTGCTTTTGCCATATCGTTGGTAATCTGTTTGAACATGGCATTGATCCGGGGTTCTACCTTAAACCCGAGATAAAAATCAATACGTGTAAGAATACCGGGTATGGTGTGTGTTACCTTATAATCCATTGCCCGCGGTTCGTCCAGTATGTCCACATGGATCAGCCAGTAATGGTCGGCCCGCTTGGGCTGCTTATTCAAAATTGAGAGGAGGATCTTGGACTCAATATCGGAAGTGCGGTTGGCTTTGGTAAGAAAAACCAGGTTGGTGGATGTTTTGGGAATGCTGCTGTCGTTACGCAGGTCCTTGATTACGCTCAGGTACTGCTCAAGCGGTAAAAACCTGAGAAAACGGTTGGCAATTTTTCGTCCGTTGTACCACGCCAGCA
>CAYTNC010000485.1:0-1610 GCA_964438935.1 uncultured Bacteroidales bacterium | reverse complement strand
CGCTCCGCGGTATAGGGGTAATTTTATATTTGTTTTTCTACAATACCATATGCCCTCCGGGCAATTGATATAAGCAACCGACAAATCATTTTTGTTTATGTCTTATTACAATGCAATATGAACAATTGGCTTTTGTTGTTGGCGACCAAAAGTGACAAAATATAACCATATTTCTGTTAATTTTACAATTTGGAAAAGTTAGAAAAAATGGACCATCAATATGACTTTTTAGTAATCGGATCAGGGCTCGCCGGATTAGCCTATGCGCTTCAGGTGGCTGATAGCGGCAAAGTTGCCATCATCACAAAAACTACCCTGAGCGACACCAATACCAGTTATGCCCAGGGGGGTATTGCTGCCGTATCGGGCGGAATTGACAATTTCAACAAGCATACTGAGGATACACTGATTGCAGGAGATGGCCTGTGTAACCGCAAAGTTGTGGAGATGGTAGTCAGTGAGGCACCCGGGCAAATTCAGAAACTGCTCCAATGGGGAACTGATTTTGACCGCGAAGCGTCGGGTAAATTCAACCTGGCGCGTGAAGGCGGACATTCCGAACATCGCATTTTTCATCACAAGGACAATACCGGGTTTGAGATACAGAAATCATTGAGTGAGAAGGTGCGGAATCATGCCAACATTGATATTTATGAATATCACTTTGCCATTGACATCATCACGCAGCACCATCAGGGAAGGCTTATTAAAAGGTATTTTCCGGATATAGAGTGTTACGGGGCTTATGTAATGGACCTGAAGAGCAGTACCATTCATAAGTTTCTTTCAAGGGTAACGCTCATGGCCACCGGGGGCATCGGCAACCTTTACCACATAACCACCAATCCGCTGATTGCCACGGGCGATGGAATTGCCATGGTTTACAGGGCCAAAGGCATTATTGATAACATGGAGTTTGTACAGCTTCATCCCACGGCTTTGTACAATCCCGGTGAGCGGCCCAACTTTTTGATCACTGAAGCCATGCGCGGACACGGGGCCATATTGCGCAATCACAAAGGCGAAGATTTCATGCCCCGTTATGATCAGCGGGGATCACTTGCTCCGCGCGATATTGTATCAAGAGCTATTGACAATGAGATGAAAACCAGCGGGGATGAATATGTATTCCTGGATTGTACGCACCTCGATGGCGAAGATCTGAAGCAGAGCTTTCCCAATATCTTTGAGAAATGCATGTCGCTTGGCATCGATCTGAGAAAAGACATGATACCCGTTGTTCCTGCTGCCCATTTTTTGTGTGGCGGAATTAAGGTAGATATGAATGGATGCAGCTCTATTCAGCGACTCTATGCAGCCGGGGAGTGTTCATCTACGGGTTTGCACGGGGCAAACCGTTTGGCCAGCAATTCGCTGCTTGAGGCCATGGTTTTTGCGGATAAAGCAGCCCTGCATTCCCTGGAACGTTTCAGAAACAATTCCATTCCCGGCAATATTCCTGAGTGGGATGATGCTGGAACCACACATAATGAGGAAATGGTATTGATTACGCAGAATTACAAGGAAGTTCAGCAGATATTCAGTTACTATGTGGGAATCGTCCGGTCAAATATCAGGTTGAAGCGTGCCATGGAAAGGCTCTGGATCAT
>CAYTNC010000484.1:0-1611 GCA_964438935.1 uncultured Bacteroidales bacterium | reverse complement strand
TCGACCAAAACATGGGAACCTCAAGGCCCTTTAAAGCCGTTACAATGGCAATTGAAGCAAGTTCCGGATCTTTCATGTGAAATACCTTTTTTGCCACACCTTCTTCAATAATGTTCTGAAGCAGTCTGACTTCTTCCCGATCGTATTTATCCCTGATCCGGTTAATTACTTCCAGGTGACTCACTACTTCAGACCGGATGGCATCATAGTAATTGGTAACCTTTCGGAAGGTCTTCATGCGTGTATATACATAGGTTTTCAATTTCTCAGCCGGATCATCAACCTGTGAAATGGCTTTGGTAACTTCCTGCCTGAGGAACTCGGCTTCACGTTCAATCACTGCTTCGTAGATTTCTTCCTTGCTTTTAAAGTAATAATATATCGAGCTTTTTCCCTTTCCCATGGATTGGGCTATTTCATCCATTGTGGTTTTCCTGAAACCAAACCTGTTAAATATGTTCCTTGCAGCAGCAATGATCTGATCTCTAATTTCCAGCTTGCATGAAGACATTTTCATAATTCGACTAAAGAAGTAAAACGGTCCAAAAGTACATATTAATTTTAAACTGACAAATTTTTCCGGTATTTTTCTTAGATTATGATCCTATCTGGCCAGGTGTTTGGCTAAAAGGCACTTCAAGGTGTTGAAAAACCAAGTAAAATGACTGTTACTGGTTTACTTCGTCTTTGTTCAGGTATTTCCAAAGCGTTTTACAGCTTCATTCAAAATAGCTTCGGTTGCTGTTGCTCCTGCACGTGTTGCTCCTGCGACCTTCATTTTTAACAGGTCGTCGAGTGTACGCACGCCTCCGGCACATTTTACCTGAACTTTAGGGCCAGAGTGCTTCCGCATGAGTTCCACATCGGCAACCGTGGCTCCGGTATAATTGTAATCACCACCGGGCAGTTTCACATAACCATAACCGGTGGAGGTTTTAACAAAATCGGCACCCACACGTGTGCAGATCTCGCAGAGTTTTATTTTGTCTTCCGTTTTGGTAATATAATCTGTTTCAAAAATCACTTTTACAATGGCCCTGTTGCGGTGACAGGTGTCAGTAACAGCTTTTATTTCCTGCTCAACATATTTCCAGTCGCCGCCCAGCGCCTTGCCTATATTGATCACCATGTCTATCTCGGTGGCACCGTCATTGCAGGCCTGTTCGGTTTCAAAAACCTTCACTGCAGTTGAACTGTTCCCATGCGGGAAACCGATCACGCAGCCGGTTTTAACTGATGAGCCCTTCAGCAGTGTTACTGCCTGTTTTACCGCATAGGGCTTCACACAAACAGAGGCAACGCTGAATTTCCGTGCAACCTGGCACTGTTTTACCAAATCTTCATCGGTATGCACCGGATTCAGGATCGAGTGATCAAGCATCCGGGCAAGTTCGTTTACCTTTTCCATGGTTGAGGAATTAAATACTTAAAGAAATAATGGAATAAATTTTCACAACAATACTACGAATTTTTTTGATGGCGATGCAAATTGTCGCTTGTCCTTTGCCTGTTGGAGCCAAAACCGATAAATTATATAACTTTATCCTGCTAAATAAAACCCAAGATCATGAGAACAGCCTTTTTCACAGTACTTACTGCATTCTTGCTTGC
>CAYTNC010000483.1:0-1629 GCA_964438935.1 uncultured Bacteroidales bacterium | reverse complement strand
TTAATGCTGCGACGCCACATTTCGTCCATTGAGGGGCGTGGTGCATTCGGATCCCAACCCATTCCCGGTCTTCTGGCCGGTTGTGGTTCTTCAGTCTCCGGATTCACTGCCTGGAAGAACCAGGCTGCCGTTTGTGAATGCCAACCCAGGGTATGTCCCCAAACCTGGACCCCATTTTTCTGACACCAATCAACCAGGGTGTCGGCAATTGTAAAGTTGTACCTGTTTTCCGCAGGATGGAGCGGCTGTGGCTTCATGCAGTTTTCGGGGGTGAGAATGTCATATTGTGTTTTAACATTTGCCAACTCGGCCTCAGATAGTCCTCTCAAATCGCTGGCAGTTCCAATGAGGAATTTTTTTGCGTATGCCTCTTTGAGCGTCTTTTGGGGTGCCGTTTTGGTATTGTCCTGACCGTATGCAGTGACACCCAGTGCCACCATCAGGAAGAAGATAGTAATCAAATTTCTTTTAAGCATGATTGATATTTTTAGATTATGTTATGAAAATTTCCCAGCATAAATATACTGTTTTCAGTCTTAAAAATTTGTTTTGGTGGTTGATTATTGAAATTCAATGAATGCTGCACGACCAATGCTGTTATTTTCTGGCAGGTTTAAAACCTGGTTCATAATACCGGTTTTTGCCTCTTGTGTCGCCTCCCATTGACTGGTATATGGCTTCTTCCGGACAGAAATTGACACACCGCATGCATTGTTCGCAGGTTGATATCCAAACGGGTTTTTTGTTGAGCATTTGAATGCTTTGAGTAGGGCATATCTTTGCGCATGTTCTGCATCCGTTACAGCTGTCATATACTTTAAATGTGCGCCACATGTTCTGTAATCCAACGTATTTAAAAAGCCAATAATCCTTATAAAACCGGAACCGGGTATATCGTTTTGGGTAATTGAAACGATGGTAATTCTTTCTTCCGGCCAGCAGATCACTGGCTGATTTTGTTGCCAGTTCAACGCCATTCCTGATGATCTCATTGGCTTCATCTTTTGATGGAGGAAATGGAGGAACAGGAGATGTAATCCAATTAATGGGCATTTGGATTACCCTTGTATAGATGATTTCGCAATTTTTCTTTCGTAAAATCCGTTCACATTCCGTTACTGAGAAACCTGATTCATCTGAATCACCAGCTGTGATCAATACAAATACCTTTTGTCCGGTAACAAACTTATTCAATGCTTTTAAATACTTACGGCAAATACGGGGTATTCCAAACGCGTAAACAGGAAAACAAAATCCCAGTAAATCCGAATGGGGTAAGTTGGTTTCATTTAAATCTATTTCAGAGATTTTTACCGTATGTCCGTTGCTGACAAAAACATCCCTGCATGTTTCCAGAACCCTTAAGGAGTTGCCTGTTCCTGTGAAATATTTTAATATAGTATTCATTTAAACTGTTTTGTAGCTGGGTTGTCATAGCTGCTGATCGCTGCTGTAAAGATAAACCATTGTCTGAAAAGACTGAATTCTTTTCAGTTTTCCAGACTAAAAAAGCATCCAATATCCGGACCAGATTCCAACAAGAAAGTCCTTAGCTACGTTTTAAAATGGTAAATATTTTGATTTGTATTCGATTTCCCCGAACTTTAGTAAAACTTAAAAAATCAGCAT
>CAYTNC010000482.1:0-1636 GCA_964438935.1 uncultured Bacteroidales bacterium | reverse complement strand
AAATATCTTGTTTTATGAATCATGATGGACAGGATAATTTTAATTGATTCATTTTCTGATTATTCTAATCACAGCCAGCCAGGCACAATTACCGGCCTGATCTTGCATAGCTGATTTTCTCAAAGATTATGCCCGCAACTGATTCCGTATTCAATACTTTTTTATATCTTGCAACCGATTTCAGGATTTTGACGTGGATATATGAACATTTGCTAAAATGACTAGCCTTATAATGCTTAATATGTGTTTGTTCATAGTCTGTCTTCCTGATGCATCCGATTGCTGATTTTCTAAAGAACAACAAAACTTATTCCGGTGAAAACATTATTGAGTCAGGTACAGGAATCCTATCGAAACAAACAGCGGCTGGTTTGCCCGCTCATGGGCTTTCCGGGCCTGCGCATGATCAACAGCACCATCAAAATCGCCCAGCAAAACTATGGCGAACACTATAAAGTGCTTCAGGCAATAATTGACCGGTACAAACCCGACCTGATCTTTCCGCTCATGGACCTGTCGGTTGAAGCCAACGCACTGGGTATGTACACTGTTTTCCCCAGGCAGGAAAGCGCAACCGTACTCCAGGGACCTTTTAAGATCGACGATTTATCGATGCATAAACAAATCAATATTGCCTACGACACGCGGCTGCAAGGCTATGTTGAAACCGTCAGGCTCGCAAGTCTCTGTTTCCCCGGCAATATTCTTAAAGGGGCATACGTATCAGGACCCTATACGCTGGCGGGCCTGATGATGGGAGCCGAAGAGGCCGCCATGGCAGCCATTATGGAACCGGAAAAGCTGATGCAGCTTTGTGAATTTACCCTGGAACGGGTGCTGGAATACATCAGGCTGCTTATTAGCGCCGGGGCACAGGTGATCTGCATTCTTGAACCTACTGCTGTGATGCTTGGCCCCGATGAGTTTCAAAAGTTTTCCTCGGATTTCATCAAGTTCATTCACCTGAGTTATAAGTACACCGACGTGTCGCTTGTTTACCACACCTGCGGAAATACCATGCATTTAATTGATAAAATGGTTGAATCTCAGGTTGACGCCGTCAGCCTCGATTCACTCAATGCGGGAGTAGATCTGCCTGCCGTGGCCCGCCAGATAAAAACAGATACCGTGATTATCGGGAACATCAACCCTACCGGAGCTATTCTTACCGGAACTCCCGATGAGGTAACCAAGGATGTAAACGATCTGCTGAAATCAATGGATTTCTGCCCCAATTTTGTTTTAAGTACAGGTTGTGATTTGCCACAGGAAGTGCCGTTTGAAAACATTGAAGCTTTCATGAAAGCCGGCAGGGCATATCGGATTGGCTAAGCTGCAAGTTCAATCCTGAGTTGCGGCATCAATCAGCCATTGCTTTTCAACGGGCACCACGCCTACTTTTTCACATACGAGTCCGGCTGCCAGATTCGACATCTTAGCCATTTCATAAGCATCCATTCCTGCAGCCAGGCATAGGCTTGCAGTTGCAATTACTGTGTCACCGGCGCCCGAAACATCTGCCACATCACGCGCCCGGGTAGGCACTACCTGGTATTCTTTCCCCATACTCAGCAACATACCCTGCTCCGAAAGCGTGATCATGACCATGCTGAAGCCCGATTCTTTCTGAAGCATC
>CAYTNC010000481.1:0-1637 GCA_964438935.1 uncultured Bacteroidales bacterium | reverse complement strand
TATGAGCAGTGCCTTCAATAATGATCATGAATGCAAAATGAACATCTTCACGCTTGACCAAAAACTCCTCACCGGCATTCATATGGTGAACATCGAAGGTGCGGGCAATTTCCTGAAGCACATCTTCGGTTATATGTCCAAAAGGGATACAATTTTTAATGAATCTGATGCGGTCAAGCAGAAGGTAGGGAATTCCGTCGACCCGTTGATTCAGTGATGATTTAAGATTAATAACCTGTTGTTGACCCAGTCGGGCATAAACCGAGTCAAGCCTTGCCGGCTCAATTTGTTCGGTGACAAACGCCGCTGTTTCACTGATCATCTGGTTTGGATGAAAAATGCCGGCAATAATTTCGGTACTAACGTCATTTTTCCTCAGATTCATATAGCTTGAAATAGCGCAGGCTTTTACATATAACGAAAGCTGGTTGAAATCTCTGGTAATAATGTTCAGAATGATGTTCTCGGGTGTTTCCTTAACAGCAGGGAAGAAATACTGAAGTTGTTTATATCGTTCAGTTATGGATATATTTTCCACTACGGGAAAGAAAACCTGTTTGATTTCTTCATTTACTATCTGGTCAAGCAGCTCTATGCCAAAGCTGATGTCTGTGTCGCTCCCCTCCAAAAGCATATTCTTGATATTGCCTATGGATGTGGGATTATAGGCAAGCGCCAGGAGGTGGTAGAGCGTGTCGTAATTATCCTTTATTTCTTTACTTAAAGCATCGGTGAGCAAGGTGAACTGACTGTATTTACGGATGATTCCAAAAACGGCAAAGTTCCACGACATCACACTGATTAACCGAACAATGTCATTTAAAATACGGTTGATATTGCCGGGAGTTGCCTGAAATTTTGCTTCGCGCAGTGCAAGTAAAGCCTGTCTGGATATGAGGCGGTTCTGATTCTCGACTTTAGCCAGCAGGTAGTCAATGGAAGCAGGGCTGGCTATTTTGCCATAAACACGTACTACTCTTGTAAGCAGTGTATTATCAGCTTCAGGCTGCAGAAAAATTTCCTCCATGAATTGTATGCAAGGCTCGCCAATCTTAACAAGGGCCTCAAAAGCGTACGGATAGAAAACGGGCGTGGCCAGGTAACCGATTAATACGTAACTGTGATTGGGATTGCCTAAGCGGGCCATCGCCTTTATAGACGCAAGTTTGACATCCGGTTCTATGTCTCTTGAAAGAAGAAGCAGGTAATTGCCCCAGTCCTGGTTACCTGAATTGCCAATAATTTCTGCAGCAAGTATCCGGTCGGTAAGAGTGGGAGAATTGACCAGATTTTCAATGCCTGGACCTGAACCGGCATTAATTTTGATTTCGAAACGATTGATCAGTTTGACCAGATTGCCATGATGCTGGGCGTTGTGACTAGTTTTCTGAATTTCCTTTAACCTGGGTAACGCACTTAACAGGGCGTTTTCATGTATTCTTTCAAGCAGATATTTTTGCAGGCTGCCGGAATCGGTTCCCAATAATGAAATGAGATGTCTTTCATGGCTCAGGGGCTCAATCCGCTCAATGATTGAAAGGGTATTGATCGATTTAACCGGATCTTTGCTGTTAATTAATGTATGCGACTTTTCATCTGTGTTCAGAAGATCCATGCCAATGCTTCTTTTACTGGTC
>CAYTNC010000480.1:0-1641 GCA_964438935.1 uncultured Bacteroidales bacterium | reverse complement strand
CAACTCTTAAAGTCCCGTAGGGACGCAATAAATATTGGCCTATATAAAATTTTAATAATTTTACCCGGACAACAATGATAAATTATGAATAAAATGAGAATCAATATTTGTCTCACCCTGTTGCTATTTTGCAGCTATCCATTATTTGGACAGGTGCATGTTGAAAAGTGGAAAGTCTTTGAAATAGCACTTAACGGTCCGTCCGGCGGAAATCCTTTTAAAGATGTAAATGTTTCCGGCCGCTTTATAAATGGCCCCGATACAATAAATGTACCCGGTTTTTATGATGGTGACGGCCAATACAGGATCAGGTTTATGCCTCAAACGGAAGGTAAATGGAACTATCTAACTGCCAGCAATGTCAAAAAGCTGAATAAGCAAAAAGGCAGTTTTATTTGCACTCCTGCTTTGAAAGACAATCATGGACCTGTTGTTGTGAAGGATACATTCTACTTTGCACATGCCGATGACAGCCCGCATCACTCCTTTGGAACAACCTGTTATGGTTGGGTGCATCAGGGCGACAGCTTAGCGGAGTTAACGATTAAAACGTTGTCAAAAGGGTATTTCAATAAAATGCGTATGTGCATTTTCCCAAAGAGTTACGACTGGAACAACAATGAACCTCTTTATTATCCGTTTGAAGGAAAACCTTTAAAAAACTGGGATTTTAGCAGATTAAACCCGGCTTTTTTCAGGAACATTGAAAAGCGAATACAACAGCTCGATTCATTAGGCATACAAGCCGACCTGATTGTTTTCCATCCATACGATCGGTGGGGTTTCAGCTCACTGGACAGGGCTACAGAGGATATGTACATTCAATATATCATTGCCCGGTTTGCGGCATACAAAAATGTATGGTGGAGCATGGCAAACGAATGGGATTTTATGGAGGCTAAAAAACCAGGTGATTGGGATTATTATATTGAACAATTCGCTACAAAAGATCCTTTTCATCATCTGATCGGAATTCACAATGGTGTTAAGTTTTATGATCACACCAACCCTTATCTTACTCATGCAAGCATTCAAAGCGAAGAGACATACAGAGCAAAGGAATACAGACGAAAATATAATAAACCTGTAGTGTTCGACGAATGCCGGTATGAGGGAAATATACCCTGGTCGTGGGGAAATTTAACTGCTCAGTCTTTGGTTGAGAAGTTCTGGCGGGGTGTTACCAACGGCGGTTATGTCGGCCATGGAGAAACCTATGTTACCGAGCAGCCTGTCGGATTCCCAAATAAATCATCTGATGTCTTGTGGTGGTCAAAGGGTGGTATCCTGAGAGGTGAGAGCCCTCTTCGTATCATGTTCCTTCGTCGCATTATTGAATCGGCTCCGGTAAATATGAAACTGATTCCGTTGTTCACCTGGATGCCATTTTCCTGTATCGGCATAGACGGTGAATATTACCTGGGTTATTTAAACGATGCCCAACCCGGAAGTATTGTAATTGATCTGCCCGGGTACTCTTTTTTTACTGTTGAGATTATTGATACCTGGAACATGACCATTACGATGATTGAAAAGAAATTCTCAGGAAACAGTTTAATCGAACTTCCTGCAAAACCATACACAGCTGTTAGAATTATTAAACAGCGATGAAAGGAGCGTGGGGCGCCGTTCGGTTTATGC
>CAYTNC010000479.1:0-1647 GCA_964438935.1 uncultured Bacteroidales bacterium | reverse complement strand
GTCAGCCGTCAGTTACCAATACGCTGAAGAGCGCCATAAAAACCGGCAAAATTGCCCATGCCTATTTATTTTGCGGTCCCAGGGGCGTTGGAAAAACTACATGTGCCCGTATTTTCGCAAAAACACTCAATTGTTTCAATCTTTCCGCGTCAACGGAAGCCTGTGACCAGTGCGAATCATGCAAATCTTTTAACGACTCCAGGTCTTTCAATATTCACGAGCTGGATGCCGCATCAAATAATTCGGTTGACGACATCCGCAACCTGATTGATAAAGTGAGAATTCTTCCCCAGGTTGGGAAATACAGCATTTATATCATTGATGAGGTTCATATGTTGTCGCAGGCAGCTTTTAACGCCTTCCTGAAAACACTGGAAGAACCCCCTGAACATGCCATTTTTGTGCTGGCAACCACTGAAAAACACAAAATCATACCCACCATCCTTTCCAGGTGTCAGATATTCGATTTTCAGCGGATCCGGATTGAAGATATAGTTGGCTATCTGGCAAAAGTTGCCAAACTGGAGCAGGTTACCTATGAGGAGGAAGCACTCAATGTTATTGCACTGAAAGCTGATGGTGCCATGCGCGATGCGCTTTCTATCTTTGACCAGGTGGTGAGCTTCTCCGGAGGTAACGTTACCTATCAGGAGGTACTCGACAACCTGAATGTGCTGGATTACGAGTATTATTTCCGGATGACTGAAGCCTTCCTGGGACAGGATACGGCCAAAGTACTCATTACCTTTAATGAAATCCTGCAGCGGGGGTTCGACGGGCAGAATTTTCTGTCGGGCCTTTCTTCTCACTTCAGGGATCTTCTGGTTTGTCATGATCCATCCACGCTTGTTTTGCTTGAGGTGAGTGATGTGCTTAAAAACCGTTACAGGCAGCAGGCACTGTTGTGCCCCGCTGATTTTCTTTTTGCCGCACTTGAAATTTGCAGCCAGTGTGAACTGTCGTTTAAAACAAGCCGAAACCAACGGCTGCATGTTGAGCTGGCGCTGATCAGGCTGTGTAATATCAGCCCCGAAAAAAAAAAATTAATAAGTGAACAGGATGTTCTGGAAGTTCCTGAAATATCCAAAAAGCAAAACAACCAAACAAAACCTGCTGCACAACCCGCGGTTGAGGTGACAGCTCCGGATGAACCAAAGAATTCCAGGGTTCATACTCCGCCAACTGTTGCCAGTGAATCAGACAATTCCTATAAGGCAGTAAAAAGCATCTCAATTAAGGATGCTTTAAACGGTGTTTCCGGAAGTGTTACTGGTGATGACCAAACCGATAACGTTATTGATACAGCGGAACCGGAATCCTTTGAAATGGAGGAAGCCAGGCCTTTGACTCCTGAATTTCTTGACCAATGCTGGAATGCATATATCGCTCAAATTCGGGATGAAAGACCGCGTATGGCTGCTACCCTCCGAAATGCAAAACCCGGAATTGAAGCGGGCCATCGCATTACTGTTGAATTGAATAATTTGTCGCAACTTGATGATTTCAAAAACAATACGCAACATGACCTTGAGAAATTCCTGAGGCGTGAAGCGCGCAATATCCAAATACACATTGTTGCAGAAATGACCGAGGCAAAAGAATCTGCATCGGTAAAACTTTACACAAGTGAGGAAAAATTCCGGTACC
>CAYTNC010000478.1:0-1655 GCA_964438935.1 uncultured Bacteroidales bacterium | reverse complement strand
GAACCGGCAAGGAACTGGTAGCACGCTGGTTGCATGAGAAAAGTGCACGTGCCGGTATGCCTTTTGTGGAGGTGAATTGTGCTGCCATTCCTTCGGAATTAATAGAGAGCGAACTGTTCGGACATGAGAAAGGTGCCTTTACTTCCGCCATCAAGCAACGCAAGGGTAAATTCGAACAGGCCCATGGTGGAACTCTTTTCCTTGACGAAGTGGGTGACATGAGCCTGTCGGCACAGGCAAAGGTGCTGAGGGCATTGCAGGAACATAAGATAAGCCGGGTAGGCAGCGACAAGGATATTGAGGTGGATGTGCGTGTAATTACTGCCACCAATAAAAACCTGAAGGAAGAAATAGTTCAGAAAAATTTCAGGGAAGATTTATACCACCGTTTGTCGGTTATTATCATCCAGGTACCCGCACTGAAAGAACGGTTGGAAGATATTCCCCTGCTGGCCGATTACTTCATTGAGCAAATTTGCACTGAATATGGCCGGCCTAAAGCCATTATTCAGCCTGATGCCATCAAAGATCTGCAAAAGATAAAATGGACCGGCAATATCAGGGAACTCCGAAATGTGCTGGAGCGGCTCATCATTCTTTGCGATAAGGAAATCACCAGCAAAGATGTGGCCACCTTTGCCCAGCCCAACATTTCCTGATCAGGTAAATAAAACAGGTTGACATGGAAAATCATCCTCCGGTATTGGGAATTGTGGTACCCTGTTATAATGAACAGGAAGTTATTGCCTCCAGTATTGAAGTACTTTCAGAACTGCTTTTCAGACTTGCAGAACAGGGGCTTGTTGACAACAAAAGCTTTATTGGTATTGTGGATGATCGCAGCAAAGATGCGACCTGGAAACTGATCGGTGAGATTTCAGTAAAAAATCCGCGGATGCGGGCTATCCGGCTGGCAGCCAATAGAGGGCACCAGTATGCACTTCTGGCGGGTTTGCTGGAATTCCGGAAGGATGCCGATTGCCTGGTATCTATCGATGCAGATTTGCAGGATGACGCGGGTGTTATAGGGCAAATGGTTGAAAAGTTCAGGCAGGGGAATGACATTGTTTTTGGAGTAAGAAGTAAGCGAACAACTGATACTTTTTTCAAAAGAACTACGGCGTATGTATTCTACAGGTTTCTGAAAATATTGGGAATAAATGTGTTGCACAACCATGCCGACTTCCGGCTTACCAGCCGCAGGGTAAATGACCAACTGGAGCATTTCAGCGAGGTGAATCTCTTTCTGAGAGGGATTTTTCCGCTGATGGGTTTCAACACGTCTATTGTTCATTATAACCGGAGCGAACGCACGGCCGGCACTACCAAGTATCCACTTAAAAAAATGATTTCCCTGGCTCTTGACGGAATCACCTCTTTCAGTACAATACCTCTGAGAATAATTACCTTTCTGGGTTTCCTGGTTTTTATCATTTGTATTTTACTTATGGGTTATGCCTTGTGGGCCTACCTGACCGGCAGAACTATTGCCGGATGGTTTTCCACCGTGCTGCCCTTCTATTTTCTGGGAGGTATACAAATTCTTTGTATTGGCATAATTGGCGAATACCTCGGAAAAATTTACAAGGAAGTAAAAAGAAGACCCCGCTTTATTGTGGACGATCGGATTGAAGATACCCGGTGATTTTCAGAAG
>CAYTNC010000477.1:0-1659 GCA_964438935.1 uncultured Bacteroidales bacterium | reverse complement strand
ATGAACTTTGAAGTGTCGAGGTGATCCTCGTAATACTTCATGGTCCCCTGTTTTAAATGCTTTCCTTCATCGGTGTAAAGCATGATATAATCATCCTGGGCTTCGAAGTAACTGATTTTGTCAACAGGGATCACCTTTATTTTTGTACCGGTTTTTACTACAATCCGCTCCAGTTTTTCCGACAGTGGCTGATGGATCAGCTGATCAATGTCTTTATCTTTTCCGGCGCCTGTTTTTATTTTCCCGGCAGCCTTCTGAACGGCAGAAATCAAGCGTTCCTGAGAATAAGGCTTCAGCAGGTAATCTACTGCATTCATTTCAAAAGCCCTGATGGCAAAATCGTTGTGTGCAGTGATGAAAATGATTTCAGGCCTGGTATCAATCAGCTCAAGCATTTCAAAACCGTTCAGTTTGGGCATCTGGATATCCAGGAAAATAAGATCGGGTTTCAGTTCGGCTATGTTTCTGACTCCTTCAAAACCATTCTCACATTCACCAATGATCTCAATTCCCTCATACGATTTCAGGTAATTGCGGATCAGTTGCCTGGCCAGTTGTTCATCGTCTATAATTAATGCTTTCACAATTTCCATGGTAAAATCAATTATTGCGGGAAGATGATGTTCACTTCGAATATGTTGTTTTCTTTTCTGATAAAGAACAGGTCGTCACGGTTATAAAGAATGCTCAGGCGGCTTCTGATATTTCTGAGGCCGATTCCTTCGCCTTTGTTATACTGAAAATCCGGATCCCAGGCATTTCGGATAACCACACTCAATGCAGTTGTATTGCAGGTGCTGATGATTTCAATGGTGGATTCTTCGGTGCTTTCATATACGCCATATTTCACGGCATTTTCAATTAAAGGCTGAAGAATAAGTCCAGGTAATTTATGTTTCAGGCACGATGTGTTGATTTCCTGTTTTAGCGAAAGCCGTTTTCCAAACCTTATTTTTTCAATGTCGAGGTACCGGTTGATGTTGTTTACTTCCTCATCCAGGGTAGTCAGTTTTTCTTCTTTCTTGGATGTTGTATACCTGAGAAACTCCGAAAGCTTGATGATCATTTCCTGGGCTTTTCCGGGTTCTATAAGGGTGAGTGAGCTGATTGAGTTCAGGCTGTTGAACAGAAAATGGGGATTGATCTGCGCCTTGAGCGAATTCAATTCGGATTCTTTCACCAGGGTTTTCAATTCAGCTTCCTTCAGCAGGTTTTCCTTGTTATTTTGGTAATAGATAATCAGATAATATACCAAAATGAGCACTTCGTAATACAGAATTCCAATGCCGGCCCGCCAGGGCAGGGAATGGCGCAAAAAGCTCTGATACGACTCATCTTGCGAGAATATGGATATCAGCAGGAAGTAGCACAACCCAAGCCAGAAGCTCACGGCAAGAATACCACCAACAATGTTGTTGATGATGGTGCTGACCATACTTTCTTTTTCGCTTCTGGAAAAGAAAATGGGGAACCACAAACCAAGGCCTATGGCACTGAATAGCAGGTTGGTGATTACGGCATCAACACTGGCAACAATAAATGTTGTCTGGCCTGTGAATACCAAAAGGAAAATATGGCTGAGCAAAACAATCAGCCATATTCCCAGATAGTAATAAGAACTTTCCCTGTTGTTCAGGATCGGGTTTTGCATAGAAAAAT
>CAYTNC010000476.1:0-1666 GCA_964438935.1 uncultured Bacteroidales bacterium | reverse complement strand
TTGGTCAGGTAATCGTTATATTTACGCCCCGAAAATTGTTTTTTCCGGGGCGTAATTTTTTTGTGGGATATGAACAAAGATGGACTGGTTTGCCTGACACAATCTCAAGTGCGTTTCAGCGAGGTTGATTCCATGGGGGTGGTATGGCATGGTAATTATGTCAGGTATTTTGAAGACGGTCGGGAAGCCTTTGGAAATAAATATGGTATCAGTTACCTTGATTTTGCCAGGGAAGGTGTTGTGATCCCTCTGGTGAAAATTAACTGCGATTATAAAAAGCCCCTCAGATATGGTGATACAGCCACTATTGAAACGCGGTTTGTGAATTGCGATGCTGCTAAGCTTCAATATGATTATATTATTTACCGCAACAATACCAGGGAGGTTGTTGCCACCGGTACATCAGTGCAGGTTTTTCTGAACCCCGACATGGAATTGCTGCTTGATTTTCCGCCTTTTTTTCTGGAGTGGAAAAAGAAACATCATTTAATTTGAACAACTAACACTTTCCCGATAGAATTGAATCCCATATTTATAGCATCGGACAACATTATTTCTCCCCTGGGTTTTACAACAGCTGAGAATATGGAATCTTTGCTGAAAGGAGTTACAGGAATCAGTTTGCACGAAAACGCCTGCCTTTCGCCCGATCCTTTCTGGGCATCGATGGTACAGGAAGGAAAGCTTGCCGAGAAATTCTCGGAATATGCCACCCCCGGGTCATATACGCGTTTTGAGCAGATGATCATCTGTTCCGTGAAGGATGCACTCAACCGGTGCAACCTGGATGTCAGCGGGGAACGGACACTGCTTATTTTGTCATCAACAAAAGGCAATATTGATCTCCTGGATCATGCCGCAGGCTCCCGTTTCGAAGACAACCGGGTTTACCTTTGGTATACTGCCGGAATTATCCAGCGTTTTTTTGGATTGAAAAACATACCCCTTGTTGTTTCCAACGCCTGTATCTCCGGGGTTCTGGCATTGATCATCGGCTCACGCCTGATTCAATGGGGAAAGTACGATCATATCATTATAGCCGGTGCCGATTTGGTCACCGGGTTTGTGCTTTCGGGATTCAACTCCTTCAAATCGCTTTGCCCGGGACCATGCAAGCCTTTCGACAAAGACAGGCAGGGCCTCTCACTGGGTGAAGCAGCAGGAACCATTGTACTTACTGCGAATCGTGAAATGGCTCAGGATGGCTGCAGAATATCTGTGGGGCCCGGCTTTTCAAGCAACGACGCCAACCACATTTCAGGGCCATCCCGCACGGGTGAGGGACTTTATATTGCCATCAGGCGAACATTGGAAAAAGCAGACAAAACAGTTGATTTCATTTCTGCCCATGGAACAGCCACTCCCTATAACGATGAAATGGAATCAATTGCCATCACCCGGGCAGGTCTTCATCAGGTACCGGTGAACAGTCTGAAAGGATACTGGGGACACACCCTGGGCGCTGCCGGTGTCATTGAGTCAGTTGCCTCCGCATGCTCACTCAGAGAGAATACCCTTGTTAATACACTTGGATATACATCGCCCGGTGTTTCACAGCCGATTAACATCATCAGCAAAACAGAGCAGGCTGACCTGAATTCCTGTCTGAAAATTGCATCGGGATTTGGCGGCTGCAATGCCTCCCTGTTATTTCAGAAGATATGAA
>CAYTNC010000475.1:0-1670 GCA_964438935.1 uncultured Bacteroidales bacterium | reverse complement strand
TGGGGTGCAAAAATAATGAATCATTTTTAATCCTCAAAATTTCCCTGCTCCTTTTTCCTGTCCTTTTCAAATTTCTTGCTCAGGTTGTTGAATCTTTCGAAGGGAGCCTCACGGTCAAATAAATACCGGAAAGTGATGTGGGTTTTTTCTTTGGTAGCGCCAAACTGATTGTACATTTTGTTAACGGTCAGGTTGTAATCGCCTACCCAGGAGAGTTCAAGCTCTTCCAGACCATTTTTGCGCATGGTATCCGTTAGTTTAATATACATGCCCCCTACCGCACCGGTACGCTGAAATTCAGGCACTACCCCTGAAAGCAGCAGCCTTCCGCGTGTTATGGCTCGTTTCTTATAATACAGTAGTTTGAGAATATTGATGAAACTGAGCCGTCCGGTTTTCAGTTTTCTTAACACCTGGTTCATGTCGGGGAAAACAATTAGAAACCCGATAGGATTCCCCTTATTGTATCCAAACCAGATGTATTTTTCATCAAGCATGGCCCGGGCTTCCTGGAAAATACCATAGAAATCTTCAAATTTCAGGGGGGTGTAATTTTCCAGAAATTCCGACCATATTTTATTATACATAACCACCAGTTCGCGGATGTATTTCTCAGCCTCTTTCATTTCGAGGTGCTTGAAAGAATAGTCGGGTTTACGCCATAAACGTTCACCAAAATTCCGCATTTGTTCGGGATAGGGGCGACTGAAATTATCGTGAAAACTGTATTGCTCAAAATAGGTTTTAAACCCATAGGTTTCAAAAAGCGCCCGGTAATAGGGGAAATTATAGGGCATGCCATAACCTTGTGGCATAAAGCCTTCAACCAGCAAACCCCAGTTCACAAAATTTTCTCCAAAATTTATTGGCCCATCCATGGCTTGCATTCCTTTTCCGGCAAGCCAGTTCTTTGCTGTATCAAAAAGCAGGTTAGCTGCCTGTTGATCGTTAATACATTCAAAGAAACCCATGCCACCCGTTGGCTGTTGGTTATGTGTGGCTTTCTGCTCATCGTAAAAGGCGGCAATCCTGCCAATCAATAAGTCCTGATCGTTCTTAAGTATCCACCTGCATGCACCGCCATGCTGAAATGAAGAATTCTTTTGGGGATTGAAGGTGTTTTCAATTTCCAAATCCAGCGGGCAAGTCCAGTTTGGATCATTTTTATAAAGAATTTTGGGCACTTCCAAAAATTCCCTGATGGTAGTTTTGTTATTTACTTCAATCAGCTTCATAGGTTCACAATTTAAACCATTTCCCAATCCAGTCGCCCGAAGCGTAAGCTTGGGAGCGGTGTTCAAATTCGTTTTTTTGGGGTTATAAATATACTCTTTTTTCCAATCGGTATGATTTGCCACAATTTCTTTTAAGGAACGGATAAAAAAAGGCGATATCTGCAGCAGCCATTATCGGATACAACGAAACTCACACCGCGTCGAAATATCTGAGTTCTTTTGTTCCATAAGGTGCCCGGCATCTGATATGCGCACCAATAACACCTTCGCAACATGATTTAAAATACTGTTTAATATAAGGTATCACTATTGTCCGGTTAAAAAATATATCGTCCCATACGGGACTTAACTTTACATATTAATCCTTTATCTACCAATATGATGTCCCTACGGGACGGTTCCGTTAGGAACCAAATATGGGTAGAAAAGAAAAGC
>CAYTNC010000474.1:0-1677 GCA_964438935.1 uncultured Bacteroidales bacterium | reverse complement strand
GGGGGAGGATTATAGCACGGTACCAATTATTTGATATGAACAGGTTTTAGATTAATATTTTAACATTAGAAAATAGTAATAATTAATGCAAGTCCACCCCCTGACCCCCGCCAGCGGGGGACATTGCTATGTTCAGTCATGTCCAAAATAATGAATCAACTTAAATTAAACCTGTTCCTCATTCTTTCAGATGCTTTTTAACTGCTTTCAGACATTCCCTGAAAGCTTCGAGATTGGTGTACAATTCCTTTTCCGGAACCTCACGGGTAAAAATATTGCCCCCGCTGGCCAGGATGCCGCCGTCGATCATCAGGTTGTCGGTCATTTCAAAATTTTCCAATTTCATTCCGTTCCGGTCAGCAACCGCATCGGGCTTCAATTTGAAAAAGGACCCGGTTCGTTCCCTGAATCGAACTGTAGTATTGGAATACGCGAAAACGCGCATCCCGCGGGCCCGGGCATAACCAATCTCAAAAATAGTTCCGGCATCGGCGCTGGGTCCCCGGAATGGGGTGATGTTTGCAATTACCAGCTGGCAATCATTAATCAGGTTTTCGTTTGCCTGGCTGATGTTTAATCCGATGCTGTGTTTTTTCCCCCGGTTACTAATCTTGTTGTCGAGCGGAAACATACCCTCGAAGCCATATTGGGCACAAAGAGCTTTTTTCCTGTCGCCTGTTTCCATGGCATTGGGCAGGAATACATCGGGACCTGCCAGGTAGATTTTTATTGAGGGTTTCATAGTGGATTGGGTTTTGGTTAAGTAAAGTTAGTGATTGTTAATAAACCGAAACTTGTTTTGGCAACTATGCTCAGCGAGGCCATCATCAGGAAAAGCCTGGTAACATAAGAACCGCTCAGGCACAGCCCATTGCCGTCAAGCTAAGAAAATCATACGCCCTTACAGGGCTTATATTCAATGTGTTGACTTTCACCCAGGGCTTCGCCCTGTGCTGTTTGCTGATGCCCCTTCAGGGCATGAACCTATACGACTTTTTGAGCCCTGAAAGGGCATTATAGCATTAGCCCAGGGCGAAGCCCTGGGTCTTATGTAGGCTCTCAAATATAAGCCCTGTAAGGGCGTAAGCAATTGATTAAATCCTTAGCTTGACGGCAATGGGCACAGCCTGAGCCGAACAGTGAATGGCATAGCGCATGCAGAAGTGCGGATTTGGGGTAATTATTGTTAATATTGCGCCAGGTTATGACCAAATCATCTGATGAACACTAAAAAATTATTGCTGCAGCTCCTGCCGGGTTTTATCCCTTTACTTGCCTTCATTCTGGCCGATGAAATATGGGGAACGCGGATTGGCTTGCTGGTGGCAATTGGCTTTGGTATTGGAGGTCTGGTTTGGTATTGGGTAAAGGACCGCAAATTCGACCGGTTCATCCTTTTTGACACCCTGCTGATTGTGGCCCTGGGTGTGATTTCAATCGTACTGGAAAACGAGGTCTTTTTTAAATTAAAGCCTGCACTCATTGGGGTATTGATGTGTGCCATACTGGGTGTATCGGCTTTCACCCCCAGCAACATCCTGCTGAACATGTCGAAACGTTACATGAAGGGAATGGAGCTGAACGATCAGCAGTATCAGCAATTCCGCAGGAATCTGAAAATTATGTTCTGGCTTTTTGCGGGCTATACCCTGCTCGTATTCTATTCGGTGTGGTTTA
>CAYTNC010000473.1:0-1693 GCA_964438935.1 uncultured Bacteroidales bacterium | reverse complement strand
GGGCTCCTCTTACATAAAGGTTGTTGACAACTCCCGTAAGATTTGTAAAATGGTGACCCAGCTTAACCGATACAGGCAATTTGGTAACACTGCAGATTTTCACAACAAGATCATAATACAATTTTTCATATTTCTCAGCTGACTGCTCTGCGTCAAGGGCCATAAAAAAAACATTGAGTTCCAGCGCATCTGCACCCGCGTTTTCAATATCTTTTGCAAATGAGATCCATTCACTGGCCGACATACAATTAATGCTGGCAATGACCGGTATCTTAACTGTTCTTTTGGCCTCTTCAATCAGCCTGAGATGCTCTTCAAGTGCATTATTCCTTGAATATGCCGTTATATAATCATGTGCTTCAGGCGACAGTTTTGTTTCTACCAGGGCACCTGACTCATACTGTATCTGCTCCTCGAAGAGTGATTTGAGCACAACTGCACCTGCGCCCATTTCTTCCAACTTCCTGATTTTATCAACTGAATTTGTCAGGCCCGAACTGCTGACAATGAGCGGACTGTTAAGTTTCAGTCCCATGTAGTTGGTCGCTAAGCTGATCATAAGCCGTTTTTTTTATTTATTATCAATGTTGTCCGGATAAAATTTCTCGGATTATATATTGTCCAATATCTATTTCGTCCCTAAGGGACTTTGAGAGTTGAGAGATGGCTTTTCTTTACTACCCATATTTGGTTTCCCGCAAAAGAGGGACAGGCTCTAACGGAACCGTCCCGTAGGGACATCATATTGGTAGATAAAGGATTATCATTTAAAGATAAGTCCCGTATGGGACGATATAAATTTTAACCGGACAAAAGTGATTTATTATAATTTCTTTCTCCAAAAATCAGACTGCCAATTCTCACCATTGTGGATCCGGCATCAACAGCATATTTATAGTCGCCTGACATACCCATTGACAATTCCGCAAATGAGTTATCACCGGCAAAATACCTTTGTTTAATATCCTTAAAGCACCCTGTCAGTTGTTTAAATTCTGCTGTTACCTGCACTGTATCATCAGTAAAGGTGGCCATTCCCATCAGCCCCCTTAACCTAACGTTTTTGAAACCTTTGAATATGGAAGAATCCAACAACTCCCGGGCAGTGGAAATGGTCATACCATATTTGGTTTCTTCTTTTGCAATGCGCATCTGCAGCAGGCAATCAATGATCTTGTTGATCTTTCTGCCCTCAGTGTTGATTTCCGACAGCAATTTCAGGCTGTCAACAGAATGAATCAGATGTATGAAGGGAACGATATGCTTAACCTTATTTGTTTGCAAATGCCCGATCATGTGCCATTCAATGTCGCCAGGAAGAGCCGGTTGTTTCTCCTGCAATTCCTGCACCTTGTTTTCACCAAATGCTCTCTGACCGGCATCATAAGCAACCCGAATCAATTCAGTGGACATGGTTTTTGATACTGCAATCAGCCTGACATGAGCAGGCAGGTCTTTTTGTAATAAGGCCAGGTTATCAGCTATGTTCATCAAATACCGGATGAGATAATTCGTAATACATCCAAAAGTAATAAAAAAAGGGCAGCCTAAAAATGATAAAATTGACTGCTCATGCCGCTCAGAAATTATCGGTACAGGAATAGGGTTATTCCGTGTTCAGGTATCTATATATTATACCATTGTTGTCCGGATAAAATTCTTCAAATTATATAAAGACCAATATTTATGGCGT
>CAYTNC010000472.1:0-1695 GCA_964438935.1 uncultured Bacteroidales bacterium | reverse complement strand
AAAAGATGTCTTTTTCATCACGTGACACCGCCAATGCTGCTGATATTCTCCTGAAAATGGTTAGGGATAAAGAATGCACCAATATGCTCACCCTTGCAGGCAGCACCAGCGCAGGCGGTTGCATGCAGGTATACGTGGATATGGTGAAGAATAATATGATTGATGTGATTGTAGCCACGGGTGCCAGCATTATTGACATGGACTTTTTTGAGGCCATCGGCTTTAAGCATTATATTGGCCGCACAGATGTGCCGGACAAGAAACTCAGGGATTACTACATCGACAGGATTTATGATACTTTCATTGATGAGGACGACCTGCAGGCTTGTGACGGAACAATCAAGCTGGTTGCCGACTCGCTGCAGCACAGGCCCTATTCTTCACGGGAATTCATCTGGGAACTGGGTAAATATCTGGTAAAACATTCAGTGAAGAAAGACTCTTTGATTCAGGCTTGCTATGAAAATGGTGTTCCCATTTTCTGTCCTGCTTTTTCCGACAGCAGTGCCGGATTCGGCCTCGTCAAGCACCAGTGGGAGAACCCCGACAAGCATGTAACTATTGATTCTGTGCGTGATTTCAGAGAACTGACCATGATCAAAATGGAAGCTGAAATTTCCGGACTTTTTATGATTGGTGGTGGTGTTCCTAAGAACTTTGCTCAGGACACTGTGGTTTGTGCCGAAATTTTGGGCAAATCGGTGCCCATGCACAAATATGCAGTTCAAATAACTGTTGCAGATTCGCGTGACGGAGCCTGCTCCTCATCAACACTCCAGGAGGCTTCCTCATGGGGCAAGGTGGATACCAAATATGAACAAATGGTTTATGCCGAAGCAACCACCGTGCTTCCCCTGATTGCATCCTATGTATATCACAGCAGAGCCTGGGAAAAAAGAAAGCCGAAGGAATGGACCAAGTTGTTTCAGAAGTAGCTGGTTGAAGAAAGATATAAGAATCAAGAACCAAGAACCAAGAACCAAGAATTAAGAATCAAGATTTAAGTTGCAATTAGGTAGTTGGGCTCAGGCTGTGCCTGAGCCTTTTCTATTTTTTCAGGCTTTGCCTGATGATGAACTGGCAGGCAGGCCCAGGGCTATTGAGGCCGGGTTATTGATCATTCATTATGAATACCTTCCATTACCCCGGCTTTCAATTGCGCCTTTGGTTTTTTTTTGAATATTCAACAGCCACACGATGTATTATGATGGAAACAATTTTGGTATGGTTTTTGATTTCTCTGCAACTGAAGATTTCCCAAGTAGGGGAGCCTTATTAATGAATTCATAAATGAAGAAAAATTACGCCTTAAGAAATCATCATGCCAGGGCATGTACATCTGCCGGATGCGCTTTTCTGGCATTTTCACGCAGAAAAGTTGCCTTTTTCTGTTTTCCACAATGAAAAATAGTTTTGACAGGGTTGTGGTGTGGAATACGGACAGCCTTCACCGGCGCGGTTTTCAGAAGGGAGACTGCCTGCCGGAATGGTTCATAAAACGTTGGCAACTTTTTTTTTCTGCTGCGTATAACGTTCAAAAATGAATTAACATTAGCAATAATTCTTAAGGCAATTGTTAACCTTAACATTATAATAGGTATATAAGTTAAACTTTTACTAATACAAGTCACTTTAACATAAAAATGAACGAAAAACTTATCGAGGAATGCATCTCTGCAGAAGGTGATGTCCCGC
>CAYTNC010000471.1:0-1701 GCA_964438935.1 uncultured Bacteroidales bacterium | reverse complement strand
AGATATTCCTTCACTAGAATATTCCAGTAATTGAATATCAATGCATTACAGATATAAGCTTGACGGCTATGACGCCAGCGGGCCGGTAGGCAGGGGACATCGCTATATTCAGCCTTAACTGTATTAATAATGATGCATACACCTGCAAATCAACAGTTGTCTACTATATGCATTCTTATATGAATAGCAATGATTTAAACTACGCTGATTGCTTTACCTACGCCGCTTTATACAGCCCCTTTATTTCACCAAAAAATTGTCAAATGTGTAGGTAAACAGGATCTCATGCGAGCCCCATGTATTGCCCCTTACAGCTGAGAGCGGCAGGTCGTAGGCATAACCTATATACAGGTCGGGGTTTTTGTAGCCCACCTGAAACGACAGCGCATCTTCGGTACGATACGAAACACCAAAATTAAGCATGTCCTTGTAAGTGGCCAAAGCATTGATGTCGGCCTGAAATATGCCTGCTTCAACAAATTTCAGCAACGCTGAGGGTTCTATTTTGAAGTCGCTTCCGGCATCAAATATGTAACCGCCATGCAGGTAGTAATGTCTTACCTGTTTTTCCTGGATGATCTCATCCGACTTCAGGTCGATGTTGCGCTGAAATAATTGCGGCACCGAGATGCCTACATAATAATTAGTACCATATAAGTAGGTGCCGAATCCGGCATCGGGCACAAACTGTTGTTCATCTCCCAGAAAAACCTCATCGGTAATATCTTCAACCACCATTTCAGATTTGCTCAGCTTGAACTGGTACAACAATAAAGACAAACCAAATGCAAGCTTGGTGTCTCCGCTACCCAACGAAAGATGGTAGCTGTAAGTGCCTTCGAGTCCGGTTTTCCGCAAAGGCCCTGCCTGAAAATTGAATACCCTTGCACCCACACCCATATCTTTGGCTACTTTCATGTTCCCCGATAGATACTGCATCGATGGCGTATTGTCCATGCCGGCCCACATTTTGCGGTACGACAGCGAAACGGGTAAACGATCAGTTGCACCTGCAGCTGCAGGGTTAACCAGGTAGTGATTCATGTTGTAGAGGCTGAAATTCGGTAGCTGCTGGCCCGAAGTTTCATTGAACACTGCCATGAGCAAAAGAACTCCGCAGATTGCCTTAATCATATGCTGTAGTCTTCCGGTTTTCATAATCACATTCATGACAGGTTATTTAACAATACTTACATCACCGCTCAGTACATCGGAACCATCTCCGGGATCTATTATATAATAATAGGTACCAGCGGGGAGATCATTTCCATTATAGGTTCCGTCCCAGGGCTCGGCATATCCACTGGAGGCGAATACTTCCTTGCCCCAGATATTAAATATCTTCACTTTTATATTGGGAAAACTGCCTGCATTGCCGATGTTCCAGACTTCGTTTTTGCCGTCGTCATTCGGACTGAAAGCATTGTAAATCAATAGTCCACATACTTCAGGCCGGGTTAAGGTGGCTGCAACACTTTCTGAAGAGCAGCCTTCGTCATCTCTTGCAATTACTGAATAATTTCCTTCAGCAAGCGAGCCAACGGTTGAAGTGGCCAAAAATGATGTTCCTCCGTCTATCGAATATTCATAGGTGCCGGTGCCTCCTGATGCAACTATGGCAATTGAGCCGTCGTTGATGCCGGAGCAGGTCAGGTCGGTTTCCGTTACCTGAACTATTTCAACCGTATCCAAAGCGGCAAG
>CAYTNC010000470.1:0-1703 GCA_964438935.1 uncultured Bacteroidales bacterium | reverse complement strand
TTGTTCACTACAAAGGCAAGTGCGATGTTAAAAAAGGTTCCTTTGGATTGCTGAAACCGTTCAAAGAAGGACTTATCGAACGGGGCCTGAATGCCACTATTGATTAAATTATACACTGTTTTCATGTCATTACTTGCCATCTTCATCATCATCATCCTCGGAATTTTTCTGTTACTGGTAGAATTCCTGATCATTCCAGGTTTTACCGTGTTTGGAATAGGTGGCATCCTCTTTATCCTTCTGGGAGTGGGATCGGCCTATTATTTTCACAACCCGGTTACCGGAAACCTGACCCTTTTAGGAACGGTGTTGGTGTCGTTTTTTACCATTTATTACGTTTTTAAAAACAAAACATGGAAATCAATGGGTCTCAAGGCAAGTATCAACAGCCGGGTTGAGCCCTTTGAAACAACTAAGATCCATGCCGGAGACCTGGGAAAAACGATTACCAGGCTTGCACCTGTTGGCAAAGCCATGGTTAACGACACCATTTGCGAAGCCAAATCAACCGGTGAATTCATAAACGAAAATACTGCTATCAAAGTAATTCAAGTGCTGAATACTCAAATCATTGTTAAACCTGTAAATTAAACTCATTATGGCTGGAGCTGGAATAGGAATTTATCTTGTGGTTGCTGCGGCAATCATTGTTGTAATCTGGTTATTCTTTTATTTTGTACCGCTTGGGCTGTGGTTCAGCGCTGTATTTGCCAAGGTATATGTCCCCATCTGGCAGCTTATCGGGATGCGTATCCGGAAAGTGCCGCCATCAATAGTTCTGAATAACCTGGTAAGCGCAACCAAGGCCGGACTGAACCTGAATGCCGATGAACTTGAAGCACACTACCTTGCCGGCGGAAATGTAAAACAGGTGGTAAATGCACTAATTTCAGCAGATAAGGCCAATATTCCGCTCGATTTTAAAGCAGCAACTGCTATTGACCTTGCCGGAAGAAACGTGTTTGAGGCTGTTCAGATGTCGGTTAACCCGAAGGTTATCAACACCCCTCCCGTTACTGCTGTTGCCAAAGACGGTATTCAGCTGATTTGTAAAGCTCGTGTTACTGTAAGGGCCAACATCCGTCAGCTGGTTGGCGGTGCCGGTGAAGAAACTGTGCTGGCACGCGTTGGTGAAGGTATTGTTTCATCCATTGGTTCTGCTGTTTCGCACAAGGAAGTACTGGAAAACCCGGATAATATTTCCAAAGTGGTATTGAATAAAGGACTTGATGCCGGTACGGCATTTGAAATTCTTTCGATTGACATAGCTGACATTGATGTTGGAAAAAACATCGGCGCTGTGTTGCAGATGGACCAGGCCAATGCCGACAAGAATATTGCACAGGCCAAAGCCGAAGAAAAAAGAGCCATGGCTGTTGCTGTTGAGCAGGAGATGAAGGCAAAGGCCCAGGAAGCACGTGCCAAGGTAATTGAAGCAGAAGCCCAGATTCCGCTGGCCATGGCAGACGCATTCCGTTCGGGCAATTTGGGTATCATGGATTACTACAAGCTCAAAAATATTGATGCCGACACGCAGATGCGTGATTCCATTGCCAAATCAGAAGGCCCGCAGAAAAAATAATAATACCGTAGAGACGCACGATCGTGCGTCTCTTTATCAACGTATTAAAAACAAATTTGTATAACAGAGACGCACAGCAGTGCGTCTCTACGTGTTTATAAAATACCCTGTAATTCGGTGA
>CAYTNC010000469.1:0-1706 GCA_964438935.1 uncultured Bacteroidales bacterium | reverse complement strand
AACACCGAACAAGGAACACCGATCTAAGAACACCGAAGTTTTTGAAAACGCCGAACAAGGAACACCGATTTTTGAACTTCGAAATTTTGGCCCGGCAATGAATGATGAATAATGAAGACCTAGAAGACCATTTTTAAAAAAATTACTAATTTTACTCCAAACCAACCATTCACCATGTGCGATACCTGCGGATGCGGCGAAAACGGAGGGGATTACACCATCATCAATCCGGCTGATCAAAGTCATACCCATGGTCACAACCACGATTACGAACATGCACATGATCACGGCCATGCACATACACACCCTGATCACCCCCACCCGCATGACCACAACCATGAACACGGGCATCAGCGGATCAGTATTGAAACCGATGTGCTGCAACAGAACAACCTGCTGGCACAGCGCAACCGCGGCTACTTTGAGGCAAAAGGGATCACTGCATTGAACCTGGTGAGCTCGCCCGGATCGGGCAAGACTACCCTGCTGGAGCGAACCATTAGAACATTTGATGGACAGCAGGTATATGTCATTGAGGGCGATCAGCAAACCTCGCTGGATGCCGACCGGATTCATGCCACTGGCGTTCCGGTGCTGCAGATCAATACCGGGAACGGATGCCACCTCGATGCCGGCATGATCAACAAGGCAGTGAAAACCCTGGACCCCGTCCCGAACTCACTGCTTGTGATTGAAAACGTGGGCAACCTGGTATGCCCTGCCCTGTTCGACCTGGGAGAAGCATTCCGGGTGGTGATCATCAGCGTTACCGAGGGCGAAGACAAGCCGCTTAAGTACCCAAACATGTTCCAGAGCGCCCACATTTGCCTGATCAACAAAACGGATCTGCTTCCTTATGTGGATTTTAACCTGGACAACTTCAGAAACAACGCGGCTAAAGTAAATCCGCATCTGCAATTCATCTCACTATCAGCCAAAACCGGTGCGGGATTTGAGGAATGGCTCGGCTGGCTCAATTCATCTTCCCAAAGTAACCGGTAGGCCGTAATCAGGGATCCCTGTATGCCCCGAAGTAATTTAGAATCAATATATATTACTCCGGAACCAAGTTACTGTTATTTGAATAACATCTAATTTGTTATTTTTGTAACAGAAATTTTTCCCATTCGTATGATAGCGTTTGGGGTATGCTTTAAGTGGTTTAAGAATGAAAATAGCTGATATTGTAAAGATTACTGATGGAAAGCTGGTATGCGGCAGCGATGCCGTGGAACTAGAGATTACGCATGCGTTTTCGTCTGATCTGTTAAGTGATGTATTGACTATTAACCGGGTTGGTATTTTGCTGATTACCGGCGTGGCCAACTTACAGACGATTCGTACCGCCGAAATGGCTGAGGTTGCATGCATTCTTATTGTGCGCAATAAAAAGGCCTCCAAGGAAATGATTGAACTGGCAAAAGACAACGGATTGATTATCATAGAAAGCCCGGGCTCAATGTTCGGCAACAGCGGCAAGCTTTACCAGCATGGTTTGCAGCCGCTGTATTGATTAACAGTCAGAGGTTCAGGAATGCGTTTGAGATGAAGGAAATGACCTATGAGTTTCCCATTGAGGGGGGCGATTTCATCAAGGCGGGGCATGCATCAAGCAATGTCAAAAAGATTTTGAATCAACTCAGTCTTGATCCTGCGATAATTCGTCGCATTGCTGTTGCCATGTACGAGGCCGAGGTAAATGTGGT
>CAYTNC010000468.1:0-1707 GCA_964438935.1 uncultured Bacteroidales bacterium | reverse complement strand
AACTGCTGAAATCATGATACACCCTGTATGAAGGCGGGTGCTGGGCCATGGGCGGTGTGTATTCGAAATGATAAAAACTATTTTCGCTGAATTTCACCTGAATGTCGTCGAATTTCTTGATACACTTACACTTATACATGAGGGTATGTTTTGGAATTGATCGATGCAAAAGTAACATTTCATTTGATAGATGGCAAATAAAGTTGTGAACGGGGGAGGCTATTTGCCGCCTGCCTGCCGGTAGGCAGGTTAGCCGTTAGCCGTTAGCCATTAGCTGTTAGCCATTAGCTGTTAGCCGTTAGACATTAGCCAAAGGCCAACAGCCAAAAGCCAAAAGCATCCTTGTTCATATCGTTCAAAAATATCTTTCTTACATGGAGTAATATCATCTAAGTTTATATATTTGTCCGGAAGAAGCATATAATTTATTTGAATGATAATCAACAAGTATTAAACGAAATGACAGCCAAACGAGAATTATTGAAAGAGACCATCGAGCACATTGATATCAAATCATTCGATGCAACTCCAATTATTGATTCGATGAAAAAGATGTCTTTTTCATCACGTGACACCGCCAATGCTGCTGATATTCTCCTGAAGATGGTTCGGGATAAAGAATGCACCAATATACTCACACTTGCAGGCAGCACCAGCGCAGGTGGTTGCATGCAGGTTTACGTGGATATGGTGAAGAGTAATATGATTGATGTGATTGTGGCCACCGGTGCCAGCATCATTGACATGGACTTTTTCGAAGCCATCGGTTTCAAGCATTATATCGGCCGCACGGATGTGCCGGACAAAAAACTCAGGGATTACTACATCGACAGGATTTATGATACTTTCATTGATGAGGATGACCTGCAGGTTTGTGACGGAACCATCAAGCTGGTTGCCGACACACTTCAGCACCGGCCTTATTCATCCAGGGAATTCATCTGGGAACTGGGCAAATACCTGGTAAAAAATTCAGTGAAAAAGGACTCTTTGATCCAGGCTTGCTATGAAAATGGTGTTCCCATTTTCTGTCCCGCTTTTTCCGACAGCAGTGCCGGTTTCGGCCTGGTCAAGCACCAGTGGGAGAATCCCGACAAGCATGTGACCATTGATTCTGTACGTGATTTCAGGGAACTGACCATGATCAAAATGGAAGCTGAGATTTCCGGACTCTTTATGATTGGCGGTGGTGTTCCTAAGAACTTTGCTCAGGACACTGTGGTTTGTGCCGAAATTTTGGGCAAATCGGTGCCCATGCACAAATATGCAGTTCAAATAACTGTTGCAGATTCGCGTGACGGAGCCTGCTCCTCATCAACACTCCAGGAGGCTTCCTCATGGGGCAAGGTGGATACCAAATATGAACAAATGGTTTATGCCGAAGCAACCACCGTGCTTCCCCTGATTGCATCCTATGTATATCACAGCAGAGCCTGGGAAAAAAGAAAGCCGAAGGAATGGACCAAGTTGTTTCAGAAGTAGCTGGTTGAAGAAAGATATAAGAATCAAGAACCAAGAACCAAGAACCAAGAATTAAGAATCAAGATTTAAGTTGCAATTAGGTAGTTGGGCTCAGGCTGTGCCTGAGCCTTTTCTATTTTTTCAGGCTTTGCCTGATGATGAACTGGCAGGCAGGCCCAGGGCTATTGAGGCCGGGTTATTGATCATTCATTATGAATACCTTCCATTACCCCGGCTTTCAATTGC
>CAYTNC010000467.1:0-1730 GCA_964438935.1 uncultured Bacteroidales bacterium | reverse complement strand
ACAAGCCTTGTGCGGGATACCCTGGTTTTGGTTTCCCAGCCCATTGCTGACCTTGGTGATGATGTATCCATCTGCGAAGGAGAAAGTTATCCTTTTGAACTGGAAGAAGGGTATTCGAGCTATACCTGGCAGGGAACTTCTGGCACAAACACGTTTACTGCATCCACAACCGGAGAAATAGCAGTAAGGGTTATTGATGCCTATGGATGCGAAGCTTCTGATAAGGCTATGCTGACGGTGAATCTCAATCCTGTCCTGTTCCTTGGAAAAGATACCAGTCTGTGCGGTGAAAACTACTTAACCCTTGATCCCGGAGATTTTGACTCTTACGACTGGTCTACCAACGCAATTACCAGAACCATTGATGTCAGGGATGGCGCAGGAAACATTTCAGTTACCGTAACCGATGAAAATGGCTGCCAGGGATCTGATGAGATTAGAATCGGGGAGTGTTCCATGCTGCTGAAAATACCAAATACCTTTACACCAAATGAGGATGGTTATCATGATGAATGGGAAATTCCGGGTATTGAACTATTCTCTGGTGCGGATATCAAAGTATTTGACCGTTGGGGTCGGGTGGTATTCAGTTCATCTGGCTCATACAGCAGTAATGAATGGAACGGTAAAGGACCCAATGGAAAAGACCTGCCTGTTGACACGTATTACTATATTATTGACTTGAAAGTTTCGGGAAGCGAATTGCTCAACGGAACGGTGAACATAATCCGATAACAAAGAACCAATAACCCGCTAATTGTCTGAATTATGATTAGATTTTACAGAAACTTAATGATACTGGTGCTGATTCTGATTCCGCTAGCGAAAGCAGCGGGTCAGCAGCTTCCCGAATACAGTCAGTATACCTTTAACAAGTTTTTACTAAATCCTGCAAATGCCGGAAGTGATGGGTATACCACCATCAGCCTGGTTGCAAAAGAGCAATGGGTGGGGTTTAAAGGTACTCCCAAAACCCATGCAGTTACCATGGATTCACGCCTGTTGCGCAACAGTTTCATATCGAAGAATGCATCGGTGAAAAAGAAAAGGCGTTTGAGTTCACGATCCGGCAGGGTAGGCTGGGCAGGCCATGTATTTACGGATAATTTCGGACAACTCAACCGCACTGGCGTTGAGGGAACCTACGCCTATCATATTCCTGTTAACGAAGGCCAGGTATCCTTTGGATTGTCGGGTTTGTTCTATCAATTTAAGGTAAAAAAGGACAAGGTTGAGTTAAGCGATGAGTATACTGATCCGCTGCTTGATGGTATGAAAGGCACCATGTACATACCCGATGCCAATTTTGGGGTTTTCTACACATCTTCAGATATTTTTGGCGGTATATCCGTAATGCAGATATTTCAGTCGTCCATTCATTTTGGTGATGATAATGGCAGTGATTACAGGATTAAGAGGCATTATAACCTGATGGCCGGCTATTATTATAGTTTGAATAATAGCATTTCCATTGAGCCGTCGGTATTGCTTAAGGTTCCGTCAGCTCAAAGAGCCCAGTTTGAATTGAATGCAAAATTGTATTACAAGAGCGACTATTGGGCAGGGTTGTCATACCGTACCAAAGATGCCATGATTGTGTATTTTGGTGCCCGATTCGACAAGTATTTTGTGGGATATGCCTTTGATTACAATTTCAGTCAGCTGGGAAGGCAAACCTATGGATCTCACGAATTTATGGCAGCTGTAAAATTTGGAGATACTGCCAGAAG
>CAYTNC010000466.1:0-1742 GCA_964438935.1 uncultured Bacteroidales bacterium | reverse complement strand
CCGTTTTTTTCAATACCAACCAGCATATCCTCTTTCTCGGGGCAGATGCGCATTAGCTCATCAAGGATATCAAAAACTCTCGTCATTTCCATTGCGCTTCTAATAGTTTTTCAAATATAAAGATAATGTGCATACTTGGAAATGTAATATCAGGATCAATATCATTTTTTTAATTGGCTGATTGTTATACCTTTTCTTTGGTAAAATGATAACAATGGCTAATAAGAAACTGGCAGTAGTCGCACTGGGGGGCAACGCGCTGCAACGCGATAATCAGAGAGGTACCATTGAGGAACAGGAAAAAAACACCTTTAAAACTCTTGAAAACCTGGTTTTTTTGTTACGTGACGGATATGACCTGGTTATAACGCACGGGAATGGACCCCAGGTAGGTGATCTGCTTCAGCGGAACGATGCAGGTGAATCAACATACGGAATTCCGCAAATGCCTCTTGATGTTTGCGTTGCAGGCACCCAGGGCGAAATTGGGTACATGATTGAGCGTATTCTCCGCAATGCGCTAAACAAGCATGAGATCCATAAAAATGTGATCAGCATCATCAGCCAGGTAGTGGTAGACCGAAAAGGAAAATCCTTCAGGAACATGGTAAAGCGGATTGGGCGCACCTACTCTGAAGAAATGGTAACCAGGCTTCAGGCTGAAAAAGGATGGATATTCAAGGAAGAAATCAAATCGGGCGGAGGATTCCGAAGGGTAGTTGCCTCACCTGAACCTGTTGAGGTTTTGAACAGCGACATCATCAAGCAACTTGTTGCCTCGGGAAATATTGTTCTTGCAGCAGGGGGAGGCGGAATTCCCGTGTATATCGACAGCAAAGGGAATTACAGGCCGGTTGAGGCAGTAATTGACAAAGATATGGCTTCGGCTTTGCTGGCTGTGACAATCGGAGCTGATGAGTTTTACATGCTCACCGATGTTCCCTATGTTTACCTGAACTATAAAAAGCCCAACCAGCAGATAGCAGAATTCATTAACCGCAACGACGCCCGGAAATACCTGCAGATGGGTATGTTTGGTGAAGGCAGCATGGCCCCCAAAATGGAAGCTGCACTTTTCTTTATTGAACACGGAGGCAGTAAGAGTGTGATCACTGAGGCAACCAAATTGGAGAACAGGAAATACGGTTCACGAATTACGATGGATTAAAATAAAGGATGCCGCTCAAGCGGCATCCCCGGATAACCCAACTAACCTGCTAAATCAATTTAACTTATGCTATGACCCCCGGTTACCGGTTTACCCTATAAAAAACTGCTGATTTTGATAATTCTCTTGATTTTGTTAAAAACCATCCGGTTCTTAACAACAGATACTCCTGTAACTGCGTTAATTTTGCTGTGTAATACATGAATTATGAGAATCAGATTTTTATTGGCAGGAGCTTTTTTTTTCACTGGTTTACTGATGGCTCAATCATCGGACCGCATGACCCGCAGGGAATACTTTGAAACCTATAAGGATATGGCCATCCATGAGATGCGGCGGAGTGGCGTACCCGCAAGTATTACCCTGGCCCAGGGCGCTCTTGAAAGTGGTGATGGCAACAGCAGCCTGGCCAAAAGGGCCAATAATCATTTTGGAATCAAGTGCCATAACGACTGGAATGGGAAAAAGGTTTATCATGACGATGATGCCAAAAACGAATGCTTCAGAAAATACGCGTCTGTTGAAGATTCATACAGGGACCACTCTGATTACCTCAGGGCCAAATCAAGATATG
>CAYTNC010000465.1:0-1746 GCA_964438935.1 uncultured Bacteroidales bacterium | reverse complement strand
AATATTCCAGTAATAGAATATCAATGCATTACAGATATTAGCTTGACGGCTATGGGCAGAGCCTGAGCCGAACTGGGAGGTAGGGCTATAACGCAATAGAGGCATACATGAGGCCGGTGATTTCATATACCATACTCTTCCAACCCTTTAATGATTTCCACCAGTTTTTTGAAGTAAGCTTATTATCAGGTAATGAAATAATGCCGATTGCAGTGTCTTTACCAAAAGCTTTTTGATAGGAAATCCAGGTTCTGCGCGCATGTATGCCCCGTGTAACAACAGTAACGGAAGGGATTCTTTCCGGATAGAGCGCTTCGAGATACGATTTCACATCTGTTGCGGTTGAATAGGTTCTTGATAACTTAACTTGTTTAGCAGTCACAACCGAGGAAATAGAGCTAACGGGTATGCCATTCATGGCAAGATAATGCAACGCATCATTTGCAGTATCGGGTTTGTATTGCTTTTTAAAATAATACTTTCCTCCCTTGCGAATGAAATAACTGACTTCACAATTACCGGGATGGAAAATCCGGTTGTTTACAGTAAGCGTATAGAAATAAAAGTTCCGGTCGCGCCATGCTGAAACCTCATCATTGTCGAAAACAACAGTTATGGTATGAACGGGACTGGATATGTCTGCCTGGCAGGCATACTCAGTGGCTCTTTTTTCACTGTATGATACGGCAATTTCCGTGCTGTCAATCCATATCCTGAACCGGGGGAATATGCCGTATACACTGGTGCCACTTTGTAAAAGGCATATTTTGTAAAAAGCCGGAACAGAATCATGCAACAAATTGTGCAGGTTAAAAACGGCTTTACCACCTGATCCCATCTTGTATCCTTCTGTATGTGGAATTCCCGTTGTGATAACAGCGCGATAGTCATGGCTGTTGAAGATATCCCTGGCTTGCAACAACGATTGCTCATCCAGCCATCCTTCAACTACCATAATTTGGGATGCTACAGGTTTATTGATACTGAGAAACCGGTATGAATGGGCAATAAAGCATGCAATCGTTACAAAAACAACAAGGGAAAGCCCTGTTGTAAGAACTTTCCCCTGTATTCGCCTAAGCAAAGGATGCATATGAACCGCCTTTAGGAGGCTTTTTTGCTTCGCGAGAAGATCCTGGAAAAGAATCCCAGCTTCCGGTCGTCGGTATAATAATTGGTGTTGTAACCGTATTTGTAGGAATCACGCTTCACGTTCAGGTCGTTGATCAAAACTGAGACGTTGTTGAAATTGTTGTTCTCTATTGATTTGATGCTGTTTTTGAAGGCCTCATTAACAGTGGTTTCAACCCTCACTACGAAAATATTCAGATCGGCATGCTTCATCAGCATGAGCGTTTCGGCCAGAATGCCGGCAGGTGCGGAATCAATGATGATGTAATCGTACATCTCCTTGAGTTTATCAATCAATTCACCTGTACGGTCTGAGTTGATCAGCTCTGCCGGATTGGGGGCTGCGGGACCTGCAGATATCAGATCCAGATTTTCAATATGAGTAGGTAGAATAATATCCTCAATGATGGCCTTGTCTATAAGGTAGGAACTGATCCCGATCATATTGGTCGAACTGAACTCCTGGTGGATTTTGGGTCGGCGCAGGTCAAATTCGAGCAATACGGTTTTGTGCCCGTTCAGTGCAAAAACCGATGCCAGGTTGATGGAACAGAAGGTTTTCCCCTCACCGCTGGTTGAGGAGGTAACCAGCAATACCTGCCGTTTGCCTCCTTC
>CAYTNC010000464.1:0-1747 GCA_964438935.1 uncultured Bacteroidales bacterium | reverse complement strand
CTTAATGGCTACATCCACGGTATCATGAAACAAATGCTTGCCTTTCTCAAGATACCGGGTTATTCTCTTCTCGAAATCAGGTTCCACTTCGCTGAACTGGGCAGCCAGTTTATGGAGATCCTTATATAAATGATAGGTTTTGGGATTTCCCCTGAAGTTAACTGAATACAAAGGGTCCAGACTGAAATAGTTGAACGGCAGGGTTATATTGCATTCCCTGGCAAAATCAGTGAATTCATACGACATGCTGAAAAAACTGGGTCCGATGTCGAAAGTAAACCCGTCTTTTTTGAGCTGGTTTAACCTGCCTCCTGCCTGACCGTTCTTCTCCAGTATCTGAACGCTGTAGCCCTTTTTTGCAAGCCTTAAAGCTGTTGCCAGCCCGCCAAGTCCTGCCCCAACAATAAGCACACTTTTTGTCATGGATTGTTCTTCATTTTATTGATTACCTGTGGATAAAGTTCATTTACAACATATTTTAAACCCGGCTCAATCTTCAGAATTTTCTCAAGATAGGATTTCGAAGTTACATAATCGCCCAGGTAATAATAGGACTGAGATATACTTATCAGCAGATTCATGTAATTCCAATTCTCAGATACACCTGCTGCATCCTTTTCCATAATTTTCATTGCCTTAAGGTAATGGCCCAGGGCTACTTTCTTTGAGCCTCCAAAAACAGGCGGCATGTAAAACTGGATATTACCTAACTGAATGTAACCGTATGGGTTTTCTTTATCCTGTTCAATGGCCAGATTGGCACAATCAACGCTTCGGCGGCCCAGGGTAGTGGCAAGCAATTTGTTTAGCCCTATCCGGTATCCGTAAAATGCCGATTTGTAGGAGTTAACCAGCGAAAGATTTTTAGGGTTCTTCTCCAGTATGGAGAGGTAATTGTCAGCCAGTGCCAGGTATTTTTTGGCCTCATCATTTTTGTGGTTGCCAACACACCAGGCAATATAGCCATACTGGTAATTAACCAGTTCGAGCATAAAATCGGGGCTTTTCTGTTTTACCCCATTCATTTTGTCGATTATAATTTTCCAGTTTGCCATATGGTTATTAACATAGGCGTCATAAATTTCTGATTTATAACCGGCCCTGGCATTTGTGCTCAGGAATACCATCAGCAGTATTACTATGATTTTATTTCGCGGCCTTTCCAATGGTAGGTTTTGTTTTTCTTATTGATAATTGAGTGATAAATGAATAACCCCAGCGAGATCTGCTGTGGAAAAAGGTACAATAAGTTTTCAGCAATATGTTGTTTGCTTACAACAGATACGATTATCCGGGTTAAAACGTAAAAGAGGACAAAACTGAGAAATAACGGAAGCGACAATGAATGCAAAACAGCAATAAAACCGAAGGTGGTAATCAGCCAAAATGCGAACGCCAGCAGGGTTGAGTTCCCGAAAAAAGCTGAAACATTCTTTGAGAATCCCCTGACAGCATCCTTTGCCCCGGAATACATCCGGCACTGAATAGAACTGTCACTTGCCAGGCAGGCAATCTGATAATGCTCCTTTTTAAAAAAGCGTGCAATTTCAATATCCTCAACCAGGTTGCTTTTCATTTTTTCATGCGGATGCAATGACCTATAAACAGTGGAGTTAAAAAGCATGAATTGTCCGTTTGCAGCTGCCAATGAAGAGAATCTCGTTTTTTTTACAAGTATAAGCGGTAACAAAGTGAGCAGGATATAGTTCATAACCGGAACCGTAATTTTTTCCCCCCATGTGAGCAT
>CAYTNC010000463.1:0-1763 GCA_964438935.1 uncultured Bacteroidales bacterium | reverse complement strand
TACAGCGCCGATTCTCCGGTAGCAATCACGGCATAGGCTTTTTTTGCCCTATCATAAAACGCGAACTTTTCAATATATTCAAAGTCCTTAAAGGGTTCCTTGCTGGCTTCTATGATGCGCCTGTACTCTTCCCAAATTACAGGTTTGTAGGGATCTCCGGGCATAACTGCCATCAAACCCACGGGCTTTTCAACGTAGGTATCCAGTGGAAACAGTTTCAGCATGGCATCCAGAATATCCGGAATGGCATGGCCGTCCAGACGAACCAATCTTTGAGCAGTGGAAGCCGATGGAAAATTCCCGTCGGCAATCACAATTTCATCTCCATGGCCCATCTCCATGAGAATTTTCAGGAGTTCCGGGCTTAATATGCTTGGAATATTTTTTAACATTTGGTTTATGATTTAAAAAGAGTTTTGGCTTTATTAAAATAAGTTTTTGCTTTCATTAATATCTCGTTTTCAGAAGCAGGTGTATCATTTTGGGCTGATACCTGAGCAATAGCGATGTCCCCCGCTGGCCTTGCTCTGCCGTAGCGGCTACGCGAAGGCGCAGCGGGGGCTGGGGGTGGATTGAGGCACACTTACCTATTTCACCTCTTCATCAGAAACAACAGCTACTTTGCCGCACTTGCCACTGGCCATTAAGGAATAGGCCTGATCCACCTGATCCAACGTGAACCTGTGGGTTATTAATGATTCGGGCTTGATGTTCCACCTAACCAGGCGTTCCACCAATTCTTCCATCCTCCATATATTGGTAACCCAGGAACCATAGATGGTTTTCTGGTCATGTATGATGTCTCTCGAAGGTTGAAACTCACAAGTACCGCCTTCGCCAATAAATACTATTTTACCCCATTTGCGTGCAGCCTGTATACAGGTTAAACGTGCTTTATTATTGGCGGAACAATCAATGGATTTTTCAACACCCTGTCCGGAAGTCAGGTCCCTGATCTGTTTTACATTATCCTCACCGGCCCGGATGACCTCGGTAAACAAGCCCATTTCTTTTGCAAGCGATATCCGCTCTTCAATCACTTCTATTCCATAAATTTTTTGTGCACCCATGGCTTTGCATAACATGGCCGAAGCAAGACCAACCGGACCCAAGCCGGTAATCAGCACATCGTCATTACCACAAATGCCTATTTTTTCAAGGCCTTCATAAACGGTACCGAAACCGCACGCCACCTGAGCACCGTCAGAATAGCTCAGCTCATTCGGAAGGAAAACCAGGTCCTTTTCTTCAGCGAGCAGGTATTCTGCCATGCCGCCGTCGCGCTGCCAGCCATAAGCACGCCGGTATTCACTGGTACATGATATCATGTATCCCCTCCTGCAATCGTTGCAAACACCGCACCCCGATATGTGATAAACAATCACCCGGTCGCCCTTTTTAAACCTTCTGCATCCCGGGCCAGTTTCCACTATCTGACCGCAGGGCTCGTGACCGGCAATCATTCCGGTCTGATATCCTTCGGGACCCTTGCCCAGGTGTTCATGATAAATACACCGGATATCGGAGCCACAAATAGTGGACGACTTCATTTTCAACAATACCTCTCCATGTTTGGGAACAGGAATGTCAAATTCTTTCAACTGAACGGTACTGTTCCCAGGCAAAAGTGCACCCAGCATTTTACTCATAATCTTCGCTTTTTATATTGTTTTGCTATTGAATAATCTCTCCGTTTAAATCCCACAAATCTTCCCAGCTTTGGTTGTCCTTCCACAGAAAAACCTGTCCCTTAATGAGTCGGC
>CAYTNC010000462.1:0-1767 GCA_964438935.1 uncultured Bacteroidales bacterium | reverse complement strand
CGAAGGAAAAAAGCGGGGATGTGGGAGGAGGAGATGAAAGATTCAAGATCTAAGATCCAAGATCTAAGACCCAAGATCTAAGATCTAAGACAGAGGCAGCGGCAGTGGCAGTGGCAGTAGCAGCAGCGGCAGTGAAGTGGCCGTCATTGCGAGCGAAGCGTGGCAATCTGTTACGAAGTGGAGCTCACCAAAGTTAATCTATAATGTGTAGCTGCCAGATATAGATTGCTTCAGTCGTGCCTCCTTCGCAATGACGCGTTTCAGTTGCGCATCCATGCCTATTCTGCCGGCAGGTCCAGTATCCAATATCCAGCATCCAGTATCTGGTATTCTACCACCTGAATCTTCTGAATAGCGGTCTTCTCCTGCGTTCGGTTTTTTCACGCGTCTTTTCATAGTCGATTTCTCTTCTTTTCAGGATGTCCATCAGGTTATCGAGAAAGTCGCTTTCCCTGAAGTCGGGACAGTCCATTTCCATTTCGAGTTGCGGATCCGGCATTGGAAACGAAGTGACATATTTTTTTGCCAGAGCCGGACTGCCCTGAATCCTTTTCAGGGTAAGGGCTGCCAATGGCAAGGCAAGCGCACTTCCTGTTCCATTTGCAGAAGAGTTGAAACGGATGGCCGGCATGGAACACCCCACACGGCTCACCACAACAAGCGACGGGCAATACACCGCAAACCAGGCGTCGGAATAATCCTGCGTAGTTCCTGTTTTTCCAGCCATGGGAAACTCAACTCCGAAACGCGACCGCATCGGGGCTCCGGTACCAGCCCTGACAACATTTCGCAACATGGCATTCATGAGTATGCTCGTTCTTTCTGAAAGCACCCTGACTTTTGCATCCGTGAATTCATTTTGCCAGATCACTTCGCCCTGCCGGGTTTTTACCGACAGGATCATTTGCGGGACAAACCGGTATCCTCCATTAGCAAATGCAGCATAGGCAATAGCAACTTCTTCAACACTTGCTTCCGCGGTTCCCAGTGCAAGCGAAGGGGTATTGGCCAGTTCAAAAGAAAAGCCCAGCTTTTTCCACAGCGTATCAATCCGGTCAAAACCCGTTTCAAGGTAAAGGTTTACTGAGGGAATGTTCATGGAGTTCATCAGGGCCCCATTGAGGGAGTATTTCCCGCCAACCGAATGGTCGAAATTCTGCGGGTGCCAGTCTTCGTAGCCCTTAATGGTGATGGAATCATTATCTAGGTAATTGCAGGGAGTAAACCCCATTTCAAGGGCTGCGGCAAACAAAACAGGCTTGAAGACGGAACCCATTTGCCGGTGTGCTGTTACCTGGTCGTAGGGGTTGGTTTTGAAGTCAATTCCTCCCACCCAGGCTTTTATGGCGCCTGTTTGCGGGTCAACTGCCAGCAAACCGGCCTGAAGCAGCTTCACCGATTGCCTGATGCTGTCGGCCAAAGACATGGAGTCGGACCGAATGCCGTTCCAGCTGAAAACCTGACGTATTTTTCTTTCGTCTGCTTTTTTAGAAAGCTTCAACCGCTTCAGTTCAGCATTTACCTGGTTGTTAAGGGCTTTTTTACCTGATTTGCTTTGGTATTGCCGGTCGAGCCTGGTTTGCATGGCCGACAGGTGCTCGCGAAATGCCTGGTTGGCAAATCGCTGGATTTTCAGGTCGAGGGTTGTAGTTATTACCAATCCGTCCTCTTCCAGATTCCATTTTTTACCTTCAGCTGATTCAAGTTGCATCAGGATGCGCTTTGCTTCCTGCTTTACCTGGTAAACAAAGTAATCGGCCGGGCCAT
>CAYTNC010000461.1:0-1770 GCA_964438935.1 uncultured Bacteroidales bacterium | reverse complement strand
CTGAATACAGGTTACTTCGGAGAGGTTTCATTTGTTGAACTGTTGAAATTATTTCTTACCGGCATCCGTTTTGATATTGCTGCCATCATATTCACCAATGTCATTTTCATTTTATACCTGCTTCCCGGTTCCTATAAAAATAACCATGGCGTTCAGAAGTCCTATGAAATATTGTTTTTTCTTGTCAATTCAATAGCTGTGCTCACCAATTTTATTGATGCCAAATTCTTCGATTTCATCAATAAACGAATCACCTCCTCGATATTCACATTAATGGGGACCAACCAGGATGTATGGTTTCAAATTCCGACATTTATTAAAGAATACTGGTATGTGGTCCTTTCCTATACCGTTTTACTTATTCTTTTCTGGTATTGCTTGCCCAGGTTGCGTTTTGACAGGTTGGTGGATGAAAAAATATCAATTAAAACTTTCCTGTATCAGACACTTGTAGTTGTCGGTATTTTATGCTTTATGCTTTGGGGTGCCAGGGGCACTGCGCTGAAACCAATAGGCATCATCGATGCAGCCACTTATTCAGAGCTTAAGCTTGCACCTCTGGTTTTGAACACACCATTTTCCATTATTAAAACCATCGAAAACGAGAACCTGGAAGAACACCGGTATTTTTCGGAGGATTCTTTAACCCGTATTTATTATCCGGTTCATCAAACAGAGGAAAAGCAGGCTGCAAAAAGGATGAACGTTGTAATATTTATTCTTGAGAGTTTCTCCAGGGAATATTCAGGTTTTATGAATGGTGGAAAGGGTTACACACCCTGCTTCGATTCAATACTCCAAAGATCTTTAGTTTATACCAACGCTTTCGCCAATGGTACACAGTCATATGAGGCCATGCCGGCCATAATAGCCGGAATACCAAGCCTGATGGATAAACCTTACAGCGGTTCGAACTATGCCGATAATATCATTGAAAGTCTGCCCTTGCTGCTGAGACAGGAAGGTTATCATACTTCTTTCTTCCATGGTGGAAATAACGGAACAATGGGTTTCAATAATTTCGCCAGTGTGGCTGGAATTGAGTATTATTTCGGGCGCAACGAATACAACAACGATGCTGATTACGACGGTCATTGGGGAATTTGGGATGAACCCTATCTTCAATACTTTGCCAGGCAGATGGATCGGTTTCCCCAGCCATTTTTCTCTTCTGTTTTTACGCTTTCTTCGCATCATCCCTATAATGTACCTGAAAAATATAAGGCAGCATTTATCGATGATGCACTTCCCATTCTGAAAAGCATCAGATACACCGATAAGGCGCTTGGAGCATTCTTTGCAACTGCTCAAAAAATGCCCTGGTATCATAATACGTTGTTTGTGTTCATTGCCGATCATGCTGCACAAGCTGTTGAGAGGATTTATAACAGCAGTACCGGCATGTATGCCATTCCCCTTGCCTTTTATAATCCATCCGACAGTCTTTTTAAGGGCCTCGACAGTACTGTGGCCCAACAAATTGATATTATGCCCTCTGTGCTTGATTACCTGGGATACCCTAAACCATTTTTTGCTTTTGGAGAGAGTTTGTTTAATTTTTCAGTTCCGCATCGGGCAATAAGCTTTGTCAATGGGATGTACCAACTTATTGAAGGAGATTATGTGATGGTGTTTAACGGTAAAAAAGTCACTTCCTTTTATAATCTGAAACAACAGGATGAGAAACAAGGCGTTGATACGCCTGATCAGATCAGTGATCCAATTACAAAAGGAAAATTTTCTGCTATGGAAACTTCCCTGAAAGCCATA
>CAYTNC010000460.1:0-1774 GCA_964438935.1 uncultured Bacteroidales bacterium | reverse complement strand
TAAGCCTTTCGGTATGGACTCCCAATGTGAATATCTTTCGTGATCCGCGCTGGGGACGTGGACAGGAAACCTATGGAGAGGATCCTTACCTGACTTCTCGTATGGGTGTTCAGGTGGTAAAGGGGCTACAGGGCCCGGCCGATGCCAAATACCGCAAACTGCTGGCGTGTGCCAAGCATTATGCAGTTCATTCGGGTCCCGAATGGAGCCGTCACGAGCTGAACCTGAACAATGTGAATCCGCGGGAATTATATGAAACCTATCTGCCTGCCTTTAAGGCCTTGGTTCAGGATGCCGATGTACGCCAGGTTATGTGTGCTTACCAGCGGCTTGATGATGAGCCATGCTGTGGTAGTACCCGGTTGCTGCAACGTATTCTGCGCGAAGAGTGGGGCTTTAAATACATTGTAGTATCCGACTGCGGTGCCATTACCGACTTTTTCAACTCGCACAAGGTATCTTCAACCCCCGTACATGCTGCTTCCAAAGGTGTGCTGGCTGGTACCGACGTGGAGTGTGTTTGGGAAAACTATCCTTACAAAACGCTTCCTGAGGGTGTTGAAAAGGGACTGCTTAAAGAAGAAGATATTGATGAAAGCCTGATGCGTGTGCTGACCGGTCGCTTTGACCTGGGTGATTTCGACGACAATTCCCTGGTTCCCTGGGCGCAGATACCACCTTCCATTCTGAATAACGAAAAGCACCGCCAGCTGGCACTCGATATGGCCCGTCAAACCATGACGCTGCTCCAGAATAACAACAACATTCTGCCTTTGGCAAAATCCGGAAAAAAAATTGCCGTAATTGGTCCCAATGCTGAAAACAAAGTGATGTTGTGGGGCAATTACAATGGCACACCTGTTCGCACCATCTCCATCCTCGACGGAATTAAAACAAAGCTTCCCGGAAATAAGATCTTTTATGATAAAGGCTGCGACCTGGTTGAAGACAAGGTGACCGACAGTTATTTCGGACAGCTGTCATTTGCAGGTAAGAATGGATTTAAGGCCACCTATTGGAATAACCCCAAGCGTGAAGGCCAAAGTGTTATCACGGTTCAAATAGTCAATCCGATTAAAATGACTACCGCAGGCCAGCACGAATTTGCTTCGGGGGTGAAGCTCGAAGGTTTTTCAGCCTTGTATGAAACCGAATTCACACCAAAAGTATCGGAAGAACTTGTGTTTAAAGGTGGCGCTACCGGATATTTTGAATTGATTGTCAATGGTGAATCATTGCAGAAATATGAGAACTGGCGCACATTGCCGTCGCGCATTCCTTTTAAGGTAGAAGCAGGCAAAAAATACAAAATTGAAATCCGTTACGCACAGCTCAACAACTGGCAGGCCAATATTGAATTCGACTTCGGTAAAGAAGTTGCTGTGGATTATACGGAACTTATCAATAAACTAAAGGGAATTGAAACCGTTGTTTTTGTTGGGGGTATATCAGGCAATCTCGAAGGAGAAGAGATGCCGGTTTCGTACCCCGGTTTCAAGGGTGGTGACCGCACCAACATTGAATTGCCATCGGTTCAGCGGAATTGTTTAATAGCTTTAAAAGCCGCAGGCAAGAAAATCATTTTTGTGAATTGTTCGGGTTCAGCCATTGCGCTGGCTCCTGAAACAAAGTCGTGTGATGCCATTCTTCAGGCCTGGTATGCCGGTGAATCAGGCGGTCAGGCCGTTGCCGATGTGCTTTTTGGCGATTACAACCCGGCCGGAAAATTACCGATAACATTTTACAAAGACTCAGACAAACTTGGGGATTTTGA
>CAYTNC010000459.1:0-1776 GCA_964438935.1 uncultured Bacteroidales bacterium | reverse complement strand
GGTTTTAACCCGGGGAAAACGGGAACCGCCCTATTATTCCGCTGCATGCAAAGCATTGCTCGTGGCAGTGCCCTGCATGCAGCGGATGATATATACCCTGATCGAGTTCCCCCGGCTGAAGCCGGGGGCTATTGAAAAAACAATCTTAATGCATCATCTGTTAAACTCAACATCCTGCTGCTGTCAACATCCTGCTGCTGTCAACTCCCAACTCTCAACTCCCACACATCCAGCATCCAGTTTCCTCATCAGACTACAACTTCTTCTCCCAATTCCGGAATAGAAATATGCTGATAACCCTGTTCCGCCAGTTTGTCGCGGAAGAATTCCTGCGCTTCAATATCGCCATGAACCAGCATGATCTGACTTACTTTTTCCTTATTCTGGCATTCGAGGTACTGGATCATCTCGTTGTAATCGGCATGACCGCTGTATGAATCGAGCTTTTCAATGTCGGCATTCACTATATGAACGGTGCCAAATATGGATACTTCTTTGACCCCATTCAGCAGGCGCGCACCAAGCGTTTTGGGGGCACAGTATCCAACAGCAAGCACGGTGTTCCTTGAGTCGGACAGGTTGTTGGCCAGGTGATGCTTAATCCGGCCGGCTTCCATCATGCCTGACGAAGAAATGATGATGCAGGGTTCCTTGATGTCATTCAGTTTCTTGGAATCCTCCACCTCTTTAATAAAATACAGATCATTGAATCCGAACGGATCGGCATCTGTTTCCATAAGCTTGACCATCCGTTCGTTAAAGCAATCGGTATGCAACCTGAATATATTGGTGGCATTTACTGAAAGCGGACTGTCTACATAAACCTTAATACGCGGCAATTTACCAGTGTTGTAAAAATTGTTTAAGGATAAAACCACCTCCTGGGTTCGTCCCACACTAAACGAAGGAATGATTAGTTTGCCCTTTTTCTCCACACAGGTGCGCTGTATGACCTGGAGCAACTTATCCTCGGCAACTACCGTACTCTCATGCAGCCGATTGCCATAGGTGGATTCGCACAAGATGATATCTGCCTGCGGGAAAGGTTGAGGCGATTTCAGGATTCGGTTCTGCGGGCGTCCGATATCGCCGGTGTAGGTTATTTGCGTTACTTTCTCACTTTCCTTAATCCGGACGTTCACTGCCGAACTTCCCAACAAATGGCCCGTATCGGTAAAAGTAACCTTGACTCCTTTGGTAACCCTGTATTCTGTATTATAGGCAACACCTATAAAATATTGCATGGCTATCTGGGCATCAGCGGCATCGTAAATAGGATCAACCGGAGGCAAGCCCTTACGTGCCCTTTTTTTGTTGAACCATTCGGTATCATGTTCCTGAATTTTACCACAGTCGGCCAGCATGATGGCGCACAAATCACGGGTGGCATGTGTGGAGATTATTTTGCCCTTGAACCCCAGCTTTACTATATAAGGTATCAGACCGGAATGATCAATATGGGCATGACTCAAGATTAAGAAATCAATTTCAGCCGGAACAAACCCGAGGTTTCGGTTCATGGAGTCGGTTTCCATTCCTTTTCCCTGGTACATGCCGCAATCAAGCAGGATCTTCTTTCCGCTGTCGAGTTTAATCAGGTGCTTGCTGCCTGTTACTTCGCGTGCCGCTCCTAAAAATTGAATCTTCATAACTATATTGTTTCCTTTACTACAAACATAATCAAAATATCGGCAACTATTTTGCAAAACTTAGCGTATATTTTACGCTAAGTTTGGAAATCAATTTCTTTCTTTGTAACTTGGTCCTGATAAAAAC
>CAYTNC010000458.1:0-1778 GCA_964438935.1 uncultured Bacteroidales bacterium | reverse complement strand
GGATGCTGAAGGTGGTGAGGAATTAGATCCAAGATCCAAGATCCAAGATCCAAGAACCAAGATCCAAGATCCAAGATAGGGACAAGTAGCAGCGGCAGTAGCAGAAAGGTCTCACTTCGACAGGCTCAGTGTGACTGGCGTTTGTCATTCTGAGCTTGTCGAAGTATGACGGGTAGTAGCATTCGCAGTTGCATCAGCAGTGCAATGGAAAACCCCGTTGGGGAGCTTCCGGCAATTTGTTACTTATGGGAATTCTTAAATTAATTTGGAATATATTTCGAAGAAAGCTCCCCGATGGGGTGCAGGGAAGGGGTGTCGCAGCAGCGGCAGTAGCAGAAAGGTCTCACTTCGACAGGCTCAGTGTGACTGGCGTTTGTCATTCTGAGCTTGTCGAAGTATGACGGGTAGTAGCATTCGCAGTTGCATCAGCAGTGCAATGGAAAACCCCGTTGGGGAGCTTCCGGCAATTTGTTACTTATGGGAATTCTTAAATTAATTTGGAATACATTTCGAAGAAAGCTCCCCGATGGGGTGCAGGGATGGGGTGTCGCAGCAGCAGCATACACCAAAAACAAAAAAACCTGGCCAAAAGCCAGGTTTTTGATTTTATCTATCTGCGCAGATCTGCTAAATCTGTTTGAATCTGCGAGAAATTCTTACTCACCTACAATCTCAAAAGGAATTTCAACATACACTTCCTTATGCAGTCTGACTTTAGCATGGTAGGTGCCTACTTCTTTAATCAGATCTTCCTTGAAGGTGATGTTTTTACGGTCGATATCAAAACCTTTTTCCTGAAGTGCTTCAGCAATCTGAATGGCATTAACCGAGCCAAAGATCTTTCCTTTGGTGCTGGTTTTTGCGCCAATTGAAAGCGTGACATCTTTCAGCTTTTCAGCAATTTTCTGAGCTTCTTCTTTTATTTTCTCTTCTTTATGTGATCTCTGTTTCAGTATCTCATTGTGAGATTTAAGGGTAGATCCGGTTGCTGAAACGGCAAATCCTTTAGGAATGAGAAAATTCATTGCATAACCGTTTCTTACGGTTACGATATCATCTTTGTATCCGAGATTCGGAACATCTTGTTTCAAAATTATTTCCATGATCAATCGGGTTTTTCTATTTCAACAAATCGGTTACATAAGGCAGTAAAGCAATATGCCGTGCTCTTTTAACAGCATTGGACACTTTGCGCTGATACTTCAGTGAAGTACCGGTGACGCGCCGGGGAAGAATTTTCCCCTGCTCATTCAGAAACTTTTTAAGAAACTCAGGATCTTTAAAATCAACAAACTTGATCTTGTTCTTCTTAAAACGACAATACTTTTTCTTCTTTACCTCAACAGCCGGTGGTGTAAGGTATCTGATTTCCGATTGACTGGTTTGTGTTACTATTGCCATGGCTTATTCCTCCGTTGTTACTTTTACAGCTGTTTCTTTTTTGTTCTTTCTTTTTGCAGCATACTCAATGGAGTATTTGTCCAACCTGGTTGTCAGGAAACGGATGATTCTTTCATCACGTTTGTACTCTATTTCCAGGGTTTTTACTAGTTCTCCAGGTGCTTTGAATTCGAACAGATTATAAAAGCCGGTTGATTTTTTCTGAATGGGGTAGGCCAGTTTACGCAAGCCCCAATTCTCCTCATTGATGATCTCACCACCTTTGCTGGTGATCACACCACGGAATTTATCAACCGCTTCCTTCATCTGGGCCTCAGACAAAACGGGAGTTACAATGAAAACGGTTTCGTATTGGTTCGACATAATAAAATAATTAA
>CAYTNC010000457.1:0-1792 GCA_964438935.1 uncultured Bacteroidales bacterium | reverse complement strand
CACTGGAATCCCAGCAACAAGTTTTTGGCTGATACGCTGGCCTCCATGGAAGATACAGAATCTGCCTGGATTACTTCGTCGGGCATGGCAGCCATAACCTGTTCCATACTTCAGTGTTGCAAGGCCGGAGATCACATCATCACCAGTGTAACCACCTATGGGGGTACCTTTGCCTTTCTGAAAAATATTCTGCCAAAATATAATATTGAGTCTACATTTGTTGACATTACCGATCTGGAAAGCGTTAAAAGCAGCATTCGTCCGAATACCCGGTTGATCTATACGGAGTCAATCACCAACCCGCTGCTACAGGTTTCGGATATTCCTTCTCTTGCAACTATTGCCAGGAAAAATAAACTATTGCTGATGGTGGATAATACTTTCGCACCAATGATCATTTCTCCTGCGCGGTTGGGTGCCGATATAGTGGTTTACAGTATGACCAAATTCATCAATGGAAAAAACGACTGTGTGGCGGGTGCCATATGCGGCAGTAAAAAATTCATCGACGATCTTTCCAACGTGAACGACGGAACGGCCATGCTTCTGGGGCCTGTGCTTGATCCACTGCGCTCCTCATCAATTCATAAAAATATGCATACGCTGCATATTCGGATGAAGCAGCACGGGCAAAACGCCCTGTATGCCGCCACTGAACTAAAGAAACTTGGACTCAGGGTTCGCTATCCCGGACTTTCCGATCATCCGCAGCATGATTTGTTGAAGCGCATGATGAATAAAGATTATGGCTATGGAGGTATGCTGGTTGTTGAAATGCCTTCTTTGCATTCAGCCAATGAATTCATGCGACTCATGCAGATGGAAGGTGTGGGATACCTGGCTGTAAGCCTGGGCTATTTTAAAACCTTGTTTAGCAATTCTGGCAAGAGCACTTCTTCAGAAGTTCCCGAGGACATTCAACGAAGTATTGGGCTTACAGAAGGCCTTGTCAGGTTTTCAATAGGTCTCGACAACAACATAGAGCGCTCGGTTGACAGGATGAAAGAATGTCTGAAGAAGCTGCACCTGATCTGATACTGAACAAAAGATGAAAAGCGCTGTTTAATCATAAACCAATGATGCAAAAATGAGTTACACCTTACAAATAGGATCAGCAGCGCCTGATTTCAAATTAAAAGCAACAGATGGAAAGCTTTATAGTCTGGTGGATTTCAAATCAAATCCTTACCTGGTTGTGTTTTTCACCTGCAATCATTGTCCCTATGTGCTCGGATCAGATGAGATTACCAGGCAAACTGCATTGAAATACAAAGATAGCGGAGTGGTTTTTATTGCTGTCAATTCAAACAGCGCCAACACATACCGTGAAGATGACTTCGCGCATATGGTTAAGAGAATGGAACAGTACCGGTTCCCCTGGGTTTACCTGCATGATGAGAAACAAGATGTCGCCCGAAATTTTGGAGCATTGCGAACTCCTCATTTTTTTGTATTTGACAGGGAAAGAAGGTTGGTATATACAGGAAGGGGACTGGACAATCCGCGTGACGGGAGCAAGGCAACAGTAAATGATCTGGACAGGGTATTGGGTGAGCTAACGGGTGGAAGGAAAATCAGTATCAGTCTTACCAATCCCATTGGTTGCAACATCAAATGGGAAGGCAAGGAGCCAAAATGGATGCCCGAAGAGGCCGGAGATCTGGTTTAGAATGATTCTGACAACGCGAAGCAGCGTTATCTGTTAATATGTTCATAAAACTTCAGTTTATTAGTGAGTGTTAATAAGCTTATTTTCATAAATTTGTTTATTAATCATGATAAACTGAAAATC
>CAYTNC010000456.1:0-1799 GCA_964438935.1 uncultured Bacteroidales bacterium | reverse complement strand
AGCTTGTCGAAGTATGACGCACTTCGACAGGCTCAGTGTGACGGGTAAAAATCTGCGAAATCTGCCAAATCCGATTTAATCTGCGAGAAATTCTTCAAAATCTGCGAAATCTGCCAAATCAGATTTAATCTGCGAGAACTTCTTCAATCTGCGAGAAATTCTTAAATTTTTGCGAGAAATATTCTGCGGGAAACTCCTATGCCCCCTCCTTCTCCCTCAACTCCAGCAGCACCAGCAGCAGCAACGCCACCGCACCACCTGCAATATAGTACAGAAAGTCGGCCCAGCTGAAGCTGACCCCAAACAGGTAAGCAAAAACCTTACTCTGAGTGAGCTCCACCATCACCGGGAACCGGAAATACTGTATGAATTCAAGCACGCTGGTCACGCCCAATGCCATAACCACCGGCCACCAGGGCTTCCAGCGGCGGAACACAACCGAAAAAAGCAGTGAGAAAAACAACACGTAAAATATGCCCCCCACCTTGTTGTGGATGATCAGCTCATACTGGCCGTGATATTCTTTTGTATAAAGCGCCGTGATCAGCACCAGCACCATCAGCGTTAATTTGTATACGCGGGCGTTGTTGCGACTCATCACGTCGCTGATCAGGGGTGGAATCAACATCAGTCGTTTCATGGGACGATTAAGGCTAACAGGGTGTTCGTTGCAAATAAAAACGCGTAAATATATCGAAAATTACAGAATATATTTTTTATTTTCACCGTTTTGTATTCATTGCTGTTTCGTTAAGGATATTCGACCCCGGCTGGGGTCGGATGTTTATAGAAAAGCCTGCTTTTCTATAAACATATGACTCCTTCGGAGTCAAACCAATTCTCTTAACAAAACACCAGGGGCGCTGCTTATGTTTGGCATACCAAATAAGTAATTGTTTATCTAAAATAACTCTCCATGTTCAGTGGCATTATAGAAGAGGCGGCCCGGGTGGTTGAACTCGAAAAAGAGCAGGAAAACCTGCACATCACACTCTCCTGCTCGTTTGTAAATGAGCTGAAGATCGACCAGAGCGTCTCGCACAATGGCGTTTGCCTTACCGTAGTGAAAAAGTCTGCCGATACCTACACGGTCACGGCCATACAGGAAACGCTGCTCAAAAGCAATTTGGGACTGCTCAAAACGGGCTCAAAAGTGAACCTGGAACGCAGTATGAAAATGGACGGCCGGCTCGACGGACATATTGTGCAGGGACATGTGGACCAAACTGCCGTGTGCACCCGGGTGCAGGAAGCCGAAGGCAGCTGGTATTACACGTTTGCTTACGAACCGGCCCGCGATGATTACATGACCGTGGAAAAGGGCTCGGTTACCGTAAACGGGGTGAGCCTCACCGTGGTGAACTCAGGCGACAAATCATTCCAGGTGGCCATCATTCCGTATACCTACGAGCATACCAACTTTCATGAGTTTCAGGTGGGTACCGTCGTCAACCTCGAGTTCGACATCATTGGCAAGTACATTGCCAAAATAGTGAAGCAGATGAAATAGCATACCTGCTTTCATCAGGCCTTACGTTTTGTCGGGCCCGCCCACGGTGCGCATGGGTAAGCGGTGCTACTTAATGAACATTTTTCCATGTTTTTGCTTTGAAATAGCATTTGCATGGTTTGCTATCATTGAGATTAAGCAGTGTTGCAGCACCCTTGAAGTAGCGCAATCCGCCTCTGAGAATAAGATATCAATAGCCCCGGGCTTCAGCCCGGGGAATTAAGGAAACCAGAAATAATTCCGCTGCATGCACAGCTATGCTCGTGGCAAAGCCCTGCATGCAGCGGGT
>CAYTNC010000455.1:0-1801 GCA_964438935.1 uncultured Bacteroidales bacterium | reverse complement strand
TCAACAAGGGCCGAATTGGCTGTCATGATAACCGTTCCGCCATTTTTAACAAAATCACGGATTTTACCGGCTGTTGCTTCATCCATTACAGCAACACCGGGAACAAACAAGATTTTATAATTCAATGAACTTCTGCTGATGTCTACAACCCGGGCATCCATGTTACGCCAGTAAAACAGGTCCCAACAGGCCTGCAACTGGTTTTCATGTTGCTCAGGAAAACCGGCACTGGCAATCTGGCTGGGAAAGGAAAAAGCCAGTCCTATTTCAGCCTGAAGTTTATATGGAAAAAATGCTTCAATCTTCTTAAACTCCGATGCAATTTTCTTGTATTCATCAAATTTGCGGTTTGGAACGCCATCCCAATCCAGTAATCCTTCCAGGTATTGCTCTTCGCCGGCATGCATACTTTGCCAGGTCCATCCGCAAACCATTTGGTTACCATACATTAAGGTGGAATAAGCCTGTTTTCTTATGGCATTCGGCACTGCAGTCATTGTTGTAAATTCGTTGCACCAGAAAGGGTTTGTGCTTTCAAACTGAATGCGTGAGATGCCGAATGCCGCATTCATTACTCCCCAATTGGTTGTTAACGAGGTACCCGGATAGAAACCGCAACCCTGGCGTGTCATTTTTCCGGAATAGGCAATTTCAGCATAGTCGAAATACTTCATCGGACTGTAGTACCATGCATTGGTATTGGTGTGGACGTTGGGAGCATTGTTGTGCACAACTTCCAGCACTTTCAAAAGTAGTCCATTGACTTCATCGGAAACAAAACGCCTGAAATCCAGTATCTTTTCGGGTGCTCCATTTTTTACACCCTCAACCGGGAACCCGATTTCTTCCCATTGATTGATCTTTCGCGACCAGCGTTGTGTTGCCCAGGCAATGTTTAAATTATCGATGTTGCCGTATTTGGTATTTAACCAATGAATAAATCGCTGCCTTACTGTTTCGGAATAGGAAATCGGGCCGTCACCCGATTCATTGTCAATGCCGAATGCCAGCAATGCCGGATGGTTTGCATACCGTTTTGACAGAACATCGGTAAATCGCAGTGCATATTTCCGGTAGTTTGGGTCACCCACATCGTCCATATAGCGATGGTTCGGATATTTCGCATTTCCATGGGCATCCACCACATTTATGGACGGGAACTTCTTGTGAAGCCAAATTGGGGCAGGACGAATGGCTATGTCAAGGATAACCTTGATGTCAGCCTTGTCCAACCTATCCATTACCTGATCAAACCATTCGAAGTCGAAAACACCTTCCGATGGCTCGTAGCTGTCCCATGCCAGATGCCCAAGGCGAACAACGTTAAACCCGGCGGCTTTCATCAAAGCAATATCGCTTTCTATTTTTTCCGGACTCTTATTATCATGAGGATGGTAGTTGGCACCAACATAGAGTTGCTGGGCGGTTCCTCCGGTTCCGCAAAAGAAGAGAATTCCGATTGAAACCAGTATGCAGTTTATTATTTGCTTCATTGTCTCAATTATTATAGACGCGTTCTCTTCATAAAATCAATTTTAGCCACGAACCTGCCTGCCGTCAGGCAGGGGCACGAAGACACGAAGAAAACAATTTGTAATATGCTGTATATGTATATAATAACCAAATTAGTGCCTTGGTGTCTTGGTGGCATTATCAGTTTTTGGCTTTTTGCATTGATCTCAAAAGCAATGCTATATTTTTTTGCATTCCCCTTGTTTCAGAGCTTCACAAAGTTCAGCAGGTAAACATCGTTCTCCCTGATATTCAATTCTTTTATGAATGTCTCTCCTTTCTTTACCCT
>CAYTNC010000454.1:0-1802 GCA_964438935.1 uncultured Bacteroidales bacterium | reverse complement strand
TTACATGGAAAAATAAGGTGTAAGATTACTGATAAGCTTCATTCTGATCGCACAATTCATTCTTCATCAGTTCATCTGAAGGAATAGGCATGTCCATCTTGGCAATATTGAAATCAAACTTACGTATTGTTTGCCAATCATCAAAATTAATTGCGACATCATGCTTCGGATAATTGGTATTAATGTGGTCTTCGATAAATCCGGAACGAATCATATCGGGAGCCAGACACCATTCAGCATTGAACTCTTTGCGGCGCTCTGTATTCAAGGCAACCAGCCATACAGGAGAGGAAAAGCCTTTAGTGGCTGTATACGTTGTATAGTAAGCTTTTGCTTCAGGTACAGTTACAACAACTTCATTGAATGGAAGCGGATATTCAGCAGGAACTACCACATTCTGCTCTTTTGTAATATAATAGGTCATCAGTTGTTGATAATAAGGCAGATAAGTCTTGGTTAAAGCTTCCTTCTTGCCAACCTCCAGGTTACCCCAGGCACGGTTGCGGATCTGATTAATATAACCCCAGGCCTCAGTATTATTTTCATCGGTTGTGCGGAAAAGGCATTCAGCATAGTCAAGCAATACGTTTGCATAACGTTTGTAATAAACCTGCTGAGGTGAGTGCATTGCTCCAATCCAGGCAGCTTTGGTGGTACGCCATGTTTTCATACTCCAAATTGAAGGACCAGGTTCCCCACCCATATCAAATTTATAACGAGTTGACAAAATAGCAGGAGGATCTTTTTCTGGTTTTGCAAGAGTTTCCTGGAGGTAAGGATGGTAGCCATAATTTGTAGTTGATTTCCAAGCCGGATCAATACCTACAACAGCTCCGGTAACACCTGATGCTTCACGGCGTTTGTCGCCCGGTTCATAGCAACTCCACCATTCCCATGAGAGATAAAGGGTACCCCATCCACCAGCTTCGGGACAAGCGGTAAAGAAGGTGTGGAAAGTCCAGTTATCATAGGTTGTACCCGGATTTGTAAATTCACCACCCATATCATAAACTGCTTCCCAGACACATTCTTTTGTCCATACAGCACCCGGATCCCACAGTGTGGTGAATGAAGGATTCAATTCATATTTATCGCTTTCAATAACCTGCTTAAGAGCGGCAGCTGCCAGTATATAATTGGCATCTGCTTCTGAAGGAACTTTGTATGCCTTCCACATATAAGCTTCTCCCAGGAATGAAAGGGCAAAACCCCTGGTAATACGTCCGTATTCTCCTTGATACGGATCCCAAGCAACTTCTGTAGCAGCAATTTTCAAATCTTCAATAATGAAATCCCACATTGCTGAATAGTTTGCAGCACGTGCCTTATTCGGGGTGTTTGCAAAAGTTTCACCTGCTTCCAGCAGGGGTACACGTCCAAAAGCTTTGGCAAGCCACATATAGAAGAATGCGCGGATTCCTCTGGCTTCACCGTCCATTACAGTTTTTAACTCAGGTGTAATATTTGTTGCTTCTTCAAGTCCGACAAGGAATGAGTTGCAACGGCTGATGGCCTCATAGGCATGTATCCAGCCTTTTTTTAATTCATCGCTGCTTTCATTCCAGTTTTGTACGTTCCAGTCTTTATCCCAACCGGTTGCCTGGGTATCCATGGTAGGGTGACAGCCAATAAAAAGGTTTGGTTTGATACCCCAGTCACCTGAGCCCTCACGTTGACCGTCTTTGTCAGAATCACCTGCAGGGTAAAACATATCGTAGCAACCAACAAGTCCTGCCAATGCATCTTTATCAGACTTAAACATTTGCTTGGCATCCAAAATGTCGTAATGGTCAACCACCAAA
>CAYTNC010000453.1:0-1810 GCA_964438935.1 uncultured Bacteroidales bacterium | reverse complement strand
CACAGGCAACCACGGTGACGCGTGCCCTCATGGGAAAGAATTTGTCTTTTTGGGTGGCAGCATCAGAACAGGCCGATGAATTTGACCAGCCCTGGGCCATGGGTATGCAGCCGCGGCTGTTGGATGCGGTATTTGTCCAGAGTACAAGCCCGATCCGGTCGAAATCTTCGGGGCGCGTGAAATCGAGCGTGGGATACACTTTATACCAGTCGGAAGGTCTTCCCAAACTAGTTTTGTACTCCGTACCATCGCCTCCCGGAACTTTGAAATTGGTTAATGACACACTTTCCTGATCACCGCCATCCTGCCAGATACCCATTTGGATCTGAAACGGCGTAGTGGTTGGCTGGTCAATTACTTCGAAACGAAGATAAATGGTTCCGTTCCAGTAATTGGCAGGAGTTGTCCAATCATTGGCCGGCATCTCACCCAGGTTGGTGTGTGATTTGTAATGCCACCAGTAAAATCCGTTGCCTCCATAAACACTGGAGATGGGCCAACCCCAGGTGATTTCATCATCGAACATCACCTTTTCCTGGGCTTTTGCGGGTACATACAAAACGGTCAGTAAGGTTACTGCCAGAAAGATTGAAAGTGAGAATTTGCGAAACATAATTTGTGTTTTAGGTAATTGAAAATGAACTATTGCAGGCAACAAAAGTAAAAGTATGTTTCGATTTGCTAAAACAAATTATCAAGGAATATCGTACATTCATCAAATAATAGGGCAATTGCCCATTCAAAACCCTTATTTTCGGCCAAAATTTAATTTGTATCTATGCTTACCATGACCGATCTGCTTACCATTGCGCTGCCGGTGTATAAACGTACCGATTTTGTGAAGAGCGCGCTTGACAGTGCTGTTAAGCAAACTGTACCCTGTCGCATTTTGTTAATTGACAACAATTCGCCGCACGACGATTTCAAGACCATACTGGAAAGTTATCAGAATCCGCTGATGACCTATCACCGGAACCCTGAAACGGTGCCCCAGGATGAGAACTTTAACAATTGTTTCAGATTTGCCGAAACACCCTGGGTGACCATATTGCACGACGACGATATGTTACATTGCCAATTTGTGGAAACCGCCATGCGCATTTTTCAGCAATTCGGCGACACGATTGGCGGTTTTGCAGTGAACAGTAAGGTGGGCGAGGAAGAATGGGATGGCATTTACGTGAAGAAAAACCTGGATGGTTGTAAAATAAGGGAAATAGCAGAACCCTTTTATTACTTTACGCATTTGAGTCCTTTCCCGGGTGTTGTGGTCCGGCGCGACACGGCTCTTAGACTGGGCGGATTCACCAATAAACTATTCCCCATTGCCGATTTTGATTTCTGGTACCGCTACAACCAGCATGAAAAAATGTTAAAAGTGGAGGAGAAACTGGCCTATTACCGGATTTCGTCAACCCAATCAACCGTGCAGGCCTTTACCGATATGATCAACAACCTGTATGCTTACCGGAAAAACATCATCGGCAAAGGCAGACATGATAATTTCCGCACCCGGATGGGACTTGAATATGCCCGGATACAAAATATCCGTTACTTTAAAAAAACATACAGCGCCTTTCAGTCGGACGAAGCCATTGCCGACCGCAACCGGTTAAAATCAGCCGGAAGATTGCTGAAAATCCCCTTTGCCAAACGGTTGATCAGCAGCTACATTCAGAAAATATCCTATGGAAATGTCTGGCATCTGAAAGGCGGAGAACAAAATTAAAAGCAACTTTACCATAAAATTTCAACCCATATTATACTAAACTTTTAACCTTATGAAAATAGTGATAGTAGGCACCGGTTA
>CAYTNC010000452.1:0-1810 GCA_964438935.1 uncultured Bacteroidales bacterium | reverse complement strand
TCTGGTCTTCTAAGTCTTCTGGTCTTCTAAGTCTTCTGGTCTTCTAAGTCTTATCGGACAGTCTGCTACTGCTCCTGCCACTGCCGCTGTTCTCAAATTTCCTTCTCAATATGATACTCATTCCGGCTGGCTGATGAGCGAGAGACCAGTTCGCCCAGAAAACCGGCAGTGAACAATTGCATACCAATAATCATAGATGTAAGTGCGATAAAGAAATAAGGACTGTCGGTGATGAGCCTGGCTTTTACATGCTGTGCGACGGCAATGAGTTTATCGATTCCCAGGTAAATGGTTATAGCAGTTCCGAGAAGGAACATTAGTGTGCCAAGCAAACCGAAGAAATGCATGGGACGCCTGCCAAACCGGGAAATAAAAGAAATGGACAACAGATCGAGGTATCCGTTGATGAAACGCTCGAGTCCGAATTTTGTGGTTCCGAACTGGCGTTTGCGATGCTGAACTATTTTTTCACCTATTTTGCGAAATCCGGCTTTTTTGGCAATCAGCGGAATATAACGATGCATTTCTCCGTAAACCTCAATGGCTTTTATCACGTCGTTGCGATAAGCCTTGAGTCCGCAATTGAAGTCGTGCAGTTTTATTCCGCTGAATTTCCTTGCCGTGTAGTTAAACAGTTTGCTGGGAATATTTTTGGTGAGCGTATTGTCGTATCGTTTCTTTTTCCATCCTGAAACCAGGTCGTACCCTCCGTTGGTGACCATGTCGAACAATCCGGGTATTTCATCGGGACTGTCCTGCAGATCTGCATCCATGGTAATAACAACATTTCCCTGAGCTACCTGGAAAGCACAATGAAGGGCTGCTGATTTTCCGTAGTTCCGTCTGAATTTGATTCCACGCAAACTGGTATTTGCTGATGCCAGTTGTTCAATTACATTCCATGAACCGTCATTACTTCCGTCATCAACCAGGATGACTTCATAGGTATACTTATTCTCAGTCATTACCCTGTTAATCCATTCGGTGAGAACAGGTAATGATTCGGCTTCATTGTATAATGGAACAACAATGGAAATATCAGGTACTGGCATCAGCAAAGCTATTTAGATCAGGCAACAAGGTTGGGTTCTTTTTTCAGGATGGCTGATGTTACCAGAGATATAATAAAACCTACCAGGGTAAAACCGCCAATGCCAACGGGCAGTGTCCATAAAGCAGTTATATTTTGTTTGGCTTTTTCCAATGAGGGTTCTATCATATCTTCGGGTATGAACCTGCTGTTCTGCAAAGTTTCTTCCACAACCACCAGATATTTATCGATCAGGCCCGGGTCGATGTAATTTATCATGATATAATTAAACAAAACAGTAACAATTCCGGCAAACAGGGCAACTAGAACGCCCAAACCCAGTGCGCGGCCGTAGGTTATGTAACCTCCCTGGGCTTTATCGCGGAATGCGATGACAGCCATTACAATACCGGCAATAAGAATGACGTATTGCACGTAGCCAAGCGCTTTGTTAAAATACACGTCGGCGATATAGAGGATTACCGCGTAGACAACAAGAGAAAGCCCAATAATCAGTCCGTAGGTGAGGGCAAATTTCAGTAAACCGGGTTTATTTTCTTCCATAATTGAGAGGTTTTAAGGTTTTGAATACAAATATAGGTTTTTTGTGTGTTTTGGCTTATTCGGAATTATTCTTTTGTAAAATTAATAAAAGTTCATAGTTTTGCACCGCCGGGTAAGTCTCATACGGCCAGCTCCTGCTGAATCCCCCCAGGTCCGGAAGGAAGCAAGGGTAGGTGGTTGTAGCGGCGCGATATGATCAGCTTACCCGGTTTTTTT
>CAYTNC010000451.1:0-1818 GCA_964438935.1 uncultured Bacteroidales bacterium | reverse complement strand
TGTTTGATATTCCCTGGCCCTTCAGCAATCGCGATCTGGTGTCGCTATACCAGCTGAATACAGATCCTGCAAAGGAGACTGCCACCCTGATAATATCTTGTAAGGATACTTATATTCCGCTTAAGAAAGGCATTACCCGGTTAACCGATTACCAGGCTAAATGGTCCATCGTAAAACGCGGAGAACAATCAATCCTCATCAGCATGACCATGAGTTCATCCACCCCACCCCTATTCCCCAGGTATATTCAGGATCCGGTAATAGAAAGGGTTTTTCATGGCAACCTGGTGCGATTGAAGAAGGCCCTGGAGGAGTAAATAGCAGCCCTTTAAAGTCAGATAATAATGTTTATACTTCAGGGCAGTTTGCCATAATGCCGCTCCTATATTTATTCTATTATTTGTTCAAGCAACCTATTGCCTTCTTTGTACCTTAATAGTCCGTATTGATAATGAAAAATTATAGTATCATTGAAGTTATAAGTGTTTTTTATTAAATGATTATTAATCGTAGTGCTGACAGGATCAATTTCACTTAAATACTGAAAAATGTAATTATCGGCAGTGAATATCTTAAAGAAGGTGTTTTCATAATAAATCCTGATATTCTCAAGGGTAGTTGTGCTTTGAGGTTTCAAAAGTATATCCTGGTACTGATAATGATATCTTTTATCTGATACCCGGTAGTCGGTTGTTATCATGGATACAGTGAAAGTATCAACTTTATCCTGATCATCCTTAAATAATACTTCATCCCCTACCTTGTATTTGAATCGTTTGGATGATGGCAAATCAGAAAAATCATCAGCACCAAACATGTTTTCCAAAAAATTGCAGGAAGACGCCATTAATGCTACGGCCATTAATAAAAACATTACTTTCTTCATATTATCTATTATCTATGTCAAATTAAACCAAACTAAACATTGCGGGAGTAAAGTATTTTTTCAACTATCCGGTTATGTATGTTTAATGTGTAGCATAGCCATTTGCCTGAACTATTACAAATTTAAACCATTTCGTTTCAAAATATAGGGTATTTTTATTCAGACAGGTCATCAGAAAAACAATACCCGACACCATGGAACGAAAAGATTTTCTGATTAAAACCTGTGCAATATGCGGATGTGCCGGAATGGCCCTGCTGGCCGGGCAGCCTGTTCATGCTGCTATTACCGAAGATAAAGAAGACTGGCGCGTTGGCTTTATGCAAAAGCGATTTGCACACCTTGTTGATTGTATGAAAACCCATGTGGATGAAGCCACTCAGTTGATGATGCTTGAGGAAATGGGCCGTTTTTGTGCCAGTCAGAACAAAGAAAACTACGAGAAATTTGCCGGGGATATCGAAACTTTTTTAAAGAATCTGGAAGGACAGTTCATTGAGAAAACAACATTTGATAAGGAAAAACAAACCATTTCACTGCTGGGCAAAAAACAGGAGAACTGCGTCTGCGCCTTTGCAGGAGGTAAAAACATCTCTACTGACTTTTGCAATTGTTCCCGGGGTTACATGAAAGAAATGTTTACCGTGGTTACCGGGAAACCGGTGGAAGTCGCATTGGTAGAATCAATACTCAGGGGAAGCGACCGGTGTAGTTTTACAGTTCAGATAGGGGGATAAAAAGAAGTCGAAGATTGCATTGTATTTGAAGCGAAGTCACAGACTTCGCTTGGCGGGGTTTTTCACCTCACCCCCAACCCCTCTCCTGAAGGAGAGGGGAGAAATCCTCGCTACTCCATCCATGCTCAACACTCCAATCCCGCACCATTCCCCTCGCCTTTAGGAGAGGGGCCAGGGGTGAGGTGCCTATTGCTT
>CAYTNC010000450.1:0-1832 GCA_964438935.1 uncultured Bacteroidales bacterium | reverse complement strand
AATAATGCCCTTGGTAAAAATTGGTGTGCAATAAATTCAAAAAAAAATAACCTTTGCGCACGAATTACTGTATATAATTTATCTGTAACAATAGTATCTGACATATGCTCTTTAATTCTCTCGATTTCATAATCTTCTTTCCCATGGTGGTGGCGCTGTATTTTTTGCTGCCACACCGTTTCAGATGGGTCCTCCTGCTCATTGCCAGTTACTACTTTTACATGTGCTGGAATTACAAGTATGTGGTGCTGATCTTTATAACTACTTTCACCAACTACTTATGCGGCCTGGGATTGGGCCATTTCAAACGAAAGGGTGTCCGAATTTTTCTATTGACAACGGGCCTGGTTGTCAGTTTCGGAATTCTGTTCTTTTATAAATATTTCAATTTCTTTGGCGATTCGCTGAATGTACTTTTTGCCCAATTCAACCTGTTTTACAGAGTACCGGCCTATGAAGTACTGTTACCCGTGGGCATATCCTTTTTCACCTTCCAGACACTCAGCTATACAATTGATGTATATAAAGGCAATCAAACCGTTGAAAAGCATTTTGGAATTTTTGCACTCTATGTTTCCTTCTTCCCCCAGCTGGTTGCCGGGCCTATTGAACGCTCCACCAACCTGCTCCCTCAGTTTTATAAGAAAAACACGCTGAATTACGAAAATGTAAGGGATGGACTAGCCCATATGTTATGGGGCTTTTTCAAGAAAGTTGTTATTGCCGACAGGCTTTCGGAATACGTGAACATTGTATACAACAACCCTGCCGATTACCAGGGTCCTCATTTCCTGCTGGCCACACTCTTCTTTTCATTCCAGATTTATTGCGACTTTTCGGGATATTCAAGTATTGCCATTGGAACTGCAAAAATTATGGGATACGACCTGATGGTCAATTTCCGCAGACCCTACCTGGCACAAAGTATACGCGAATTCTGGCACCGCTGGCACATATCACTGTCAACCTGGTTTCGCGATTACCTCTACATTCCACTTGGTGGCAGCCGGGTTAAAACCAAAAGCCGGCATTATTTCAACCTGTTTTTCACCTTCCTGGTGAGCGGTTTGTGGCATGGTGCCAACTGGACTTTTGTCGTCTGGGGCGCTCTTCACGGATTCTACCAGTTATTAGGCATGTGGACCAAATCCATAACAGAAAAATTCAACAACTTGATTGGCCTCAACAAGGCACCGGCTTTAAATGGTATACTGCAAACCCTGATCACCTTTGTTCTGGCTTATTTTGCGTGGATTTTCTTCAGGGCGAATTCCATGCAGGATGCATTGTATATCATAGGTCAGATGCCCAACCTGCAACACACTACCCCCATCAACCTTTTTGAATTTCGGGTGGATTTATACCTGAGTATCGGGCTGATCCTACTGCTACTGGTTGTTGAAATCCTCGAAGAGCAAACTGCACTCTACACACGCATTCGTGTAATGCCGGCTTATTTAAAATGGGCTACCGTTGCAGTATTGTCGCTGGCCTTGTTTGTTTTGGGTGTTTGGGAATCCACCGATTTTCTGTATTTTCAATTCTGATTTCAGCCATGAAGGAACAAAAACTTAAAATATTCATAATCGTTATCGGAGCACTCTGCACGTACGCATTTATTGCTGTTCGCTTTCCAAAGATGATGAACCTGATCATTGCAGAAAAAGTGATACCCGAGTATTGGGAAAACGTGAAATACGGGGAACTCTACTATTTTAATTACATCAAACACTTCAGAGAAGACCTGCCCAAAGCCGATGTTAAATACCGGTTCACGCCCCGGCACCCAGAGCTTAACGAAGCCGATGTGTTGACTTTCGGTGACAGCTTTT
>CAYTNC010000449.1:0-1841 GCA_964438935.1 uncultured Bacteroidales bacterium | reverse complement strand
CCGGGGGATATACCGAATACTTCATTAATTTTAACCGGACCGCGATAGGCGCCATCAGCAAGAGGTTGAATCAACGGGTAGGTTTCGGCAAACAAAAATGCGCCGGTAAGTCCGCCCAACACATAAAACAAAGCATCAATTTTGCCAATGCCTAGGGCGCATACACCGGTTCCGGGACAGAAGCCACCCATGATAAAACCTGCGCCCATAATAACCCCACCCACAATAGATGCGGTGACGTAGTACTCATTTACATAAACCAGGTTCAGGTTCAGCAAGCCAAAATAGCTCATGAACTGAGAGCCAACCAAAGCCACAATGGAAGCGGTAAAAAAGACCTTGAGCACAGTGGCGTCATACCCGTAAAACATACCAGCCAGTTTGCGGCTCGAAGAAAAGCCGGCCTGTTCCAGTGCCAGTCCAAAACCAATTCCGATGACTAAAGGTATCACCATGTTGAGCCATGCCGGAAGTTCATTTAATGTTTCAATTGGTCCCATAATATTTAAGATTTTGCCATAAACCTGCCTGCCGTCAGGCAGGGGCACGAAGGCTCTAAGCCTTTTTGATTTATTTTAGTGCCTTGGTGTCTTAGTGGCATATTTTTATTTTTACTATTTATCAATCATCTATATCCAATTCTTTCTGAAAAACCAGGCAAAAGCAAAGGCCGAGCCGAATATGGACATCATGGTTACAAAACCGGCCACGGACAATACGGCCATTCCCGAGAGGGCTGCGCCGCTTGTGCAGCCGCGGGCCAGTTGGGCACCATAAACAAAGAATGCCCCCCCGATAAAGGCAAAGATCAACCGCCTGGTGTTGGAAATTCCGGGCGATTTTTCAATTTTGATTTGCAGCCGCTTAGAGACTGCCCCGGAAATGAACCCTCCGGCGAGTACCCCAAATATCACAAGTGTGAGCCAGTTGGTCAGGGGTTTTTCTTCCTCTTTGTAGTATTTGCTGTAGTAAACCGACTGCAAGGCATGGGGTTGATCCACAGCCCCTACAATTGATACCACGCAATATTTTAGTCCACCGCTTGCGCCCAATCCGCGTCCGGAAAGGTACATGGACATTAGCAGTACCAGACCCAGTAAAGTTCCGGCAAGGTAGGGATTCATGTACTTTGTTTTCATACCTGGTTTGTTCATAGTGATTTAAAGATAGCCCATCTGCCCGGGTTCATCATTCAATATCTTAAAATTAACACAAATGACTCATCCAACCGTTATAAATGCTATTTTTATTCCTTAAAACAATAGTTTTTCCTTTTTGTTGCGAGGAAACCAACTATCCGGACACTGAACCATTATTTTATAATTACAAAATAAGCTGACATGCGACTCCTGGGAAACATAATCTGGCTGCTGTGCGGAGGGCTGATCACTGCAATGGAATACCTGGTTGCCAGTTTGGTACTTCTGATCACCATCATCGGTATTCCGTTTGCATTACAAACTATCAAGCTGGCCATGCTGGAACTTTGGCCGTTTGGTGCTGAAATCCGCACCCGGGAGAACCAGCCGGGATGCCTGTCCACCCTGATGAACTTCATCTGGTTGTTCGTGGGTGGTTTCTGGATATTCCTCACCCACCTGGTTTTCGGATTCCTGCTGGGCATTACCATCATTGGAATTCCGTTTGCCAAACAGCATTTTAAGCTGGCCCACCTGGCACTGACTCCGTTTGGGAGGGAAGTGGTTTTTTAATAGTTGGCAGGGGCAGTGGCAATTGCAGCAATTCACATTTTGACAAGCTCAATGTGACGGGCGTTGTCATACTGAGCCTGTCGAAGTAGGACTAGTGGAAGTGAGAAGCAGCCTCATTCTATTGTGTTT
>CAYTNC010000448.1:0-1848 GCA_964438935.1 uncultured Bacteroidales bacterium | reverse complement strand
ACCGGGCGTGCCCTTGCAGATTTCAATGAAGCCAATATCCTCTACCCGGGTTGCGCTAACCTCTGGTTAGCTAAAACCTATGCCCTGGAAGGCGATCGGGTCAATGCCATACAGTTGTTGAAGAATCATCTGGATTCACCTTTCAGACTGCCGGAAGACAGCATTAAGAAAGATCCGCATTTCGATCAGCTGCAGGAGACTGCCGAATGGCATTCGCTTTGGCAGCAAAACTGGTATGATGAGGCGGAAAAAACTGTAGCTGAAGCACGCTATTACACGGCAAAAAAGCAGTATGATCAGGCTGTCGCTTTGCTGGACAACGGGTTAAGCAAGGATGTTGCCCATGCAGGCCTTACTTTTGCAAGAGGAAAGGTGTTTTTTGAGCAGGGATTGTATACTGCTGCAATTTCCGACTTCACCTCTGTGATTTCCAACAACAGGGAAATGACAGAGGCTTACGTTATGCGCGCAAGAGCTAATCTGAAAGCTGGAAGATTCAAGGATGCCATTAATGATTTCAACAGGGTGTTGAAAAATGATCCCGGAGATTTTGGGCTTTATATTCACAGGGCATCTGCCTATGCAGGTCAAAAGGATTGGCAATCGGCCATCAGGGATATTTCTTTCTATTTGAAGTATTTTGGGGAAGATATTCAGTTGCTTTACCAGTGCGGTGAATATTACTATGAGGCAGGTGATTTTATTAATGCACTCAGGTATTTCAACCAGGTTCTGAAAGAAGAACCCACTAACAGTATGTTTTTCAAGGCAAGAGGAAAGACCTATCTGAAGACTTCCACCTATCAGTATGCCATGAAGGATTTGGCCATGTCGCTTGATCTGAACCCGCAGGATGCGGAAACCTGGATGTTTATGGGGCTGGCAAAAATCAAATCGGGTGAACGCGTGAATGGCTGTTCTGATCTGGAAAGATCAGGCAAAATGGGGAATGCGGAAGCCTTAAAATATATTATTGATTATTGCGGAAAATAATTTGTTCATTCAGGTTATGCCCATAGCAGTCAATCTAAGAATAGCTTAACGGCTATGAGTTAGGGCACCACAAAAAGAGGGCAAGGTTGAGCCGGATTATCGGATGTTCTTTCTTAAGCCGTTTAAAAATGCCCTCATCTTCTCAGTATCCTTTTCTTTGATGATCTCTCTCAGATATTCCATCTTTTCACTGATCAATTCAAGTTGCTCCAGGGTAAACGGACTGAAGAGAATTTCCGAAAGCAGAAAATCGTCTTCTGAAAACAAACCTTTGGCAATGTCGAGATGTTTCCGGAATGTAGTACCCGGGGCTTCCTGCTTTTTCATGCAGGCTGCAAAAACCAGGGTGGAAGCAAAGGGTATCGACAACGAATAGGCGATGGTCTGGTCGTGTTCTACAAATGAATATTCAAAGATCTTCAGATTGAAGGATTCGAAGAAATTCCTGAAAAAAGCCTTGCCTTCAGCATCCGACTCGCTGATGATGATGGCGCTCTGGCCCGAAAGATCCTTGAGGTTTGCAAAAGTGGGTCCAAACATGGGATGCGTTGAAACGAACCTGCGGCCCGATTCGGGATAGAACTGCTGCAGACCGTTTTTTACTGAGGTAATATCTGCCAGGATGCAATCCTGCCTCAGGAATGGAAGTACTTCCCTGAATACAGGCACGGTAATTTCGAGGCTCACAGCGTTGATAACCATGTCGGGATCAAATTCCCTTATTTCTTCGTAAGAAACCAGCTTGACCGTGTTAAAGAAATATTTCAGGCGCGTGAGGTCGCTGTCATATGCTGCCACTTCATAATCGAGACATAACGATTCGATCAGCCACGATCCCATTTTACCGGCACCAAG
>CAYTNC010000447.1:0-1850 GCA_964438935.1 uncultured Bacteroidales bacterium | reverse complement strand
AAATCCCGTAAACAATCTTAATCATTTTTAGCATCGCCATACGGGATCACGAGCGGAGCGAGTAATCCCTCCCGGTTGTAAGCCATAATGCTGCAGCAAGTATCATTTAGCATTTAAAAAGTAAAAAATGCGTTTCCGGAAAGTGGTATTCATTAAAGTATTTCCTATTTTTAGGAAAATAAATCAGCAAAACAGTTGTTCTATCTCATTTTTGAAAGGCAAGTTCTGGATGTGTTAAGACCGTGTGTAAGAGCCGGGCTTTGTAATTGATTAAGGGAGCGGAAAATAGGATTGAAGGGCACGAAATGGATATGCTGAAGTAGATATTATTACAGAATAACTGACTATTAACTAATTACAAAATCATGAAAAATAAGCTTCTTCTTATCTTATTTCTTCTTACAAGCGCTTTATTTGGGGTAAATGCTCAAAGTCCACGCCAGGAAGAACTGTTCGACGACAATTGGAAATTCCATTTGGGCGACCTGAAAGATGCTGAAAAACCGAACTTTAAAGATAAAAGGTGGCGTAATGTGGACCTTCCTCACGATTGGAGCATCGAAAACCTTCCCAACCAAGAAGCTGGAAAGGTTGTAGGGCCATTTTCCAAAGAAAGCATTGGAACAACAGCCACGGGTTATACCGTAGGCGGCACAGCCTGGTATCGCAAAACATTTACTTTAGGTAAAGACCAGCGTTTCAACCAAACCCTTATCAATTTTGATGGGGTGTATATGAACAGCGAAGTCTGGGTGAATGGCAAACTGGCAGGCAATCACCCTTATGGATATACTGCTTTTCAATTCGATATTACTGAATTTCTTAACCCAGCCGGAAAGCCTAATGTGATTGCAGTAAAGGTGAAAAACGAAGGCAAAAACTCACGTTGGTACAGCGGATCGGGCATATACCGCCATGTATGGCTAATACAAAAGCAACCCGTACACATTGCACACAACGGAGTATTTGTAGACACCGAGAACATTTCTGAAAATGAAGCAACAATAACGGTTTTGTCCACAGTTGAAAATAGTACGCCCAATGGTACCGATGTGAAATTGCAAATCCGCATCATTGAAGGTAATGGTAAGGTCTCAACCACTTCGGAAACCCCGGTTAAAAACATTAAACCAGGAACCACAGATATTACGCAACATATCAACGTATCGCAAGCCAAACTGTGGTCAACTGAAGACCCCAACCTTTATACAGCTGAAATTAGCGTTCTTTCTAATGGGAAGGTTACCGACCAAACTCTAACAACATTTGGAATCCGCACCCTTCATTTTGATGCAAAAACAGGATTTACACTAAATGGGAAACCTTTGGAGCTGAAAGGTGGAAACCTCCACCACGACAATGGTTTTCTGGGCTCTGCCACCATCGACCGTGCTGAAGAACGCCGTGTTGAACTGATGAAGGCGAACGGTTTCAATTCAATCCGCGCCAGCCATAACCCACCTTCGAAACAATTCCTTGATGCCTGCGACCGTCTTGGCGTAGTTGTTATGGACGAAGCATTTGATCAATGGGTACGTCCTAAGAATCCTCAGGATTACAGTTTATATTTTAGGGAATGGTGGAAAAAAGATCTTAAATCGATGATTTACCGCGACAGAAACCATCCTTCAGTAATTTTCTGGAGTATCGGCAATGAACTCAATGAACGGGCCGATTCTATTGGATATGCCATCCGGAAAGAACTGGTAGCTGAAGCACACAGGCTGGACTCAACAAGACCTGTAACCGAGGGTGTGTGTGAATTTTGGGATCACTGGGGACGGAAATGGGAAACTGCGGCTCCTGTATTTACCGACCTGGATGTGGCAGGTTATAATTATCTGCAAAAA
>CAYTNC010000446.1:0-1853 GCA_964438935.1 uncultured Bacteroidales bacterium | reverse complement strand
AGGCGGGCTTAGTCTTAAGTTTCAAAATAAATACGATATTAGGCCGTAACCGCCAGGATGGTGATGATATTGGCTTTTACTTCAACAATTCCTGAAACCACATCAAATAATTCCTGTTTATCTGCCTCGGTTATCACTTTTACCTTTCCGGCAGTAAGTGTGGAGATCACCGGCGCATGATTTTTAAGGATCTCGAAGGATCCTTTTGTTCCGGGAACCTGGACAAGCTTTACTTTTCCGTCGAAAAGCCTTTTTTCGGGGGTGATGATCTCAAGTTTCACTTTGGAGCGGTTAAATTAGCTTTTTTTGGATTGTTCAATCAGCTTTTCACCTTTGGTGACGGCTTCCTCAATGGTGCCCACCATGTGGAAAGCAGCTTCGGGATATTGATCCACCTTGCCATCCATGATCATGTTAAAGCCTTTGATGGTGTCTTCAATGGAAACCCAAACGCCGGGGGTACCGGTAAATGCTTCGGCAACGTGGAAGGGCTGTGAAAGGAATCGTTGAACACGGCGGGCTCTGTGAACCACCAGTTTATCTTTTTCAGAAAGTTCGTCCATACCCAGGATGGCAATGATATCCTGGAGTTCTTTATAGCGCTGCAGCAATTCTTTCACCCTTTTGGCCGTATCGTAATGTTCCTTGCCAATAACTTCGGGAGCCAGGATGCGCGAGGTGGAGTCGAGCGGGTCAACGGCAGGGTAAATTCCCAGCTCGGAGATTTTACGGCTCAATACCGTGGTTGCATCAAGGTGCGAGAAGGTGGTAGCCGGAGCGGGGTCGGTAAGGTCATCGGCAGGCACATAGATGGCCTGCACGGAGGTAATGGAACCCCTCTTGGTAGAGGTGATGCGTTCCTGCATGATCCCCATTTCGGTGGCCAGTGTGGGCTGATAGCCTACGGCGGAGGGCATACGGCCCAGCAGCGCAGAAACTTCGGAACCTGCCTGGGTGAAACGGAAAATGTTATCGACAAAGAAGAGGATGTCGCGTCCGCCTGATTCCTCGTCGCCGTCGCGGAATGATTCAGCAACGGTAAGTCCGGATAAAGCCACCGTGGCACGGGCTCCGGGAGGTTCATTCATCTGTCCGAACACCAGGGTTGCTTGTGATTTTTTAAGGGCTTCGGGATCAACAAGCGACAGATCCCAGCCTCCTTCTTCCATACTTTTTTTGAAAGCATCGCCATAATTGATAACACCCGATTCGATCATTTCGCGCAGCAGGTCGTTACCCTCGCGGGTTCTTTCACCTACACCGGCGAATACCGAGATACCGGCATATTTATTGGCAATATTGTTGATGAGCTCCATGATGATTACCGTTTTACCCACGCCGGCACCACCAAAAAGTCCGATTTTGCCTCCTTTCGGGTAGGGCTCGAGCAGGTCGATCACCTTGATACCGGTGAAAAGCACCTCGGTTTCTGTGGACAGCTGATCGTATTTCGGGGGTTCAGCATGAATTTCATAACCGCCTTTTTTTTCTACTTTGGGTAACCCGTCAATGGCATCGCCGATTACATTGAGCAACCTGCCGCGTATCTGCTCACCAATGGGCATGCGGATGGCTCCTTCAAGTGCTTTGGCTTTCATGCCACGGCGCAGACCATCAGTTGAATCCATGGCAATTGCCCTTATTGAATTTTCACCAATGTGTTGCTGACATTCAACAACAATTACCTGTCCGTCATCTTTTACCACTTCAAGGGCATCATGGATATTGGGCATTTCGTTTCCTGCATGCTCAAAACTAATATCAATCACAGGACCAATTATTTGAATCACTTCACCCACCAACTGTGTCATTATTATAGGCTTTAAAATTATTGTCACAAATATATCACTAAA
>CAYTNC010000445.1:0-1856 GCA_964438935.1 uncultured Bacteroidales bacterium | reverse complement strand
TAGCAGAGGACGACTACTATTCTTTTGAATACCTGAAGGTATTGTTCAAAAACTATCGGGTAAAAATCATTCATACCAGAAATGGAGCGGAATTAATGGACTATTTGAACAAGGAGACTGCAGACCTGGTTTTTCTGGACATCAACATGCCTCTTAAATCAGGTATCGACTGCATCAAAGAAATCCGGGATAAAAAAATGGACACCAAAATCATTGTTCAAACAGCATATGTACTGGGTTTCGAAAAAGAAAAGTACTTTAAAGCCGGATGCGATGGATATATTGCTAAACCCATCAATAAAGAAGCATTGTTCCAAACCATTTCCCAGGTTCTTTCGTTGCCCAAAAGCTGAGCGTGGTCTCCCAACTACGCTTTCACCACATACCTCAACGTATGATTCGGTGCCGGTTTGAAACCCAACCTCCGGTATAGCGCCAGCGCCCTGGCATTAATACCTACCACTTCCAGACTTAACGCCCTGCAATTGTTGTATCCCGTGCGAATCAGGTAATTGATGAAATCCGTCCCGATTTGCTGATTCCTGAATGCCTCCTTAACAAATAACTCATCGATATACAGCACATTCCCGCCAAACTCATTGCTCCAGTAATTGATCAGGATCGCATACCCCACAACATCCGATACGTTGCAGAATAATATGATTTCACCATGACCGGGATTCGTGGTCAGAAAAGCAACAGTCCTGTCTATTTTATTATCGGTCATTTTCTCCGGCTCACCATCTGCCATGTACAGGGCATGAATCATGGCCCTGAGTTTAGGCAGGTCTTTGGCTGCGCATGGTTTGTATGAAATGTTCATGTGTAAGATCATTAGAAACTTTTCTCCATTCAGGATACTTGAGCTCAAAAGTAAGATATTCAATGCAATAAAAAATATTTCTAAAAATATTTGGTGCTTTCAAAATTATGAACGAAATTTGACCAGTTGGTTAAACCATTTAATTAATCCCTTTAGTTAAACTTAATAATTAAATCAAATGACCGAAAACGACAGGCAAACCGAGGAAAAGATTTTTGAAGCCGCAACAGAGGTTTTTATTGAAAAGGGACTGGATGGCTCGCGGATGCAGGATATAGCCGATCGCGCCGGCATGAACAAATCGCTGCTGCATTACTACTACCGCACAAAAGACCGTCTTTTCAATGCCGTATTTGACATGATTGCCGGGCAAATGTTCAAGAGATTGGCACCGGTATTTGATGAAAAACTTACCCTGGAGGAAAAAATCAAATTCTTCCTTAGGGAACATATCTCCTTTTTGCAACGAAACCCCCGGCTTCCGTCCTTTTTCCTGAATGAGATCAACCGCAATCCCTCCATAATCAAAAAATTTCTGGAACGTGTGGATGTGGAAAAAATATGGATCACCATTGAATCACAACATAAAGAAGAACTGAAAAACTACCGCATCACCCGTGATGACATACCCCAACTGATGACCTCCATTGTGGCCATGAGCGTCTTTCCGTTTGCAGCCCGCGGTCTTATTTCAAATATCATGGGTAGAATGGGATATGAGTTTGACGACTACATTGAAAGGCGCAAGGACTACGCGGGGGAGTTTGTGGTGAATGCTATAAAGAAGTGCACTTGAGTGCGCTTAAGTGCCTAAAGTGCCTTGAGTGCCTTGAGTGCCTAAAGTGGCTAAAGTGGCTTGAGTTAATTGATTCAGAAACAATGTAAAATATTTGGTTATGGATAATAAAGAATTTAGCAAAGTATTGGAGAAAAGAACTTTGCAATTTGCTATTGCGGTTATCAGGATGTCATCCAGTTTGCCGGATACCGTTGAAGGAAGAGTAATCAGGAATCAGATCACCAAATCAGGCAC
>CAYTNC010000444.1:0-1863 GCA_964438935.1 uncultured Bacteroidales bacterium | reverse complement strand
AGGTCGAGGTCGTTTGTAGGCTCATCCAGCAAAAGATTATCCGGCTTGCCAAAAAGGGCCTGGGCCAGGAGTACTTTTACCTTTTCTTTGCCGTTTAATTCCCGCATCATCTTAAAATGCAACTCGTCTTTAATGCCCAATCCACTCAGTAATATGGAAGCATTGCTATCGGCATTCCATCCATCCAACCGGGCGAATTTTTCTTCCAGCTCGGAAGCCTTAATGCCGTCTGCTTCAGTAAAGTTTTCTTTAGCATATAGGGCATCTTTCTCATTCATTATTTTCCAGAGTTCTGTATGCCCCATTAAAACCGTTGTGAGAACGGGGAAATTATCAAATTCGAAATGGCTTTGCCTTAAAACCGACAATCTTTCATCCTGACCAAAGGAGACATGCCCTTTAATGTTTTCAACTTCACCGCACAACATTTTCAGGAAAGTTGATTTTCCTGCTCCGTTTGCGCCAATTATTCCGTAGCAGTTTCCTGGTGTAAACTTTAAATTTACATCCTGAAACAGGACTCTTTTGCCGAATTGAATTCCCAGATTTGATACTGTTATCATTAATATTTTTTTGTTAAGAAAACCTCTGAATATTTTTGCAAAGTAACTTCTAATTGTTGGTTTTACCAACAAGAGTAAAAAACAGGTTTAAATATGTTTTTCAGTAATCTTCCTGAGATTATTCCTGATTCATTCGAATCCTGCCGATAATCTCTTTTAGCTTTTCGGCCTTAATTGGCTTGGACATGTAACCATCAAATCCTTTTGCCAGAATTTCCTTTTCCTCGTGTTTGAGCGCATAGGCAGTTACCGCAATAACCGGAATGCTTTTGTTTATTCTCTTGATTGCCTTCAACGCGTCATAACCGTTCATAACCGGCATTTTAATATCCATGAGAACCACTATGTTATCGTGATTGCTTTGCCTTTCGATATAGTCAACCGCTTCCTTACCATTTTTTCCCCAGAAGTGCTTCTCTTTAGGAATGCGCAGCATTTTAACCAGAACCTCATAATTGGTAGGCTCATCCTCGGCAATTACATAAAAGAATTTCTCTAAAGCCAGAGATGGCGCTATATGATTGTTTGTTTTACTCCCCCTATCCTGTCCTGGAAGGCCTGTAAAGGGAATTGTAAAGTAAAAGGTTGAACCTGTTTCGTGTGTTGATTCCACCCAGATTTTCCCATTCAACAGTCCGACTATTCTTTTGCAAATGGCCAGTCCGATACCGGTACCCCTGTATACCTTTTCGGAGTCAGATTCAATCTTGAAAAAATGTTCAAAAACGCGCTCTTTATGTTTCGTATTAATCCCGATTCCCGAATCAGCGACAAAAAAGCGAATATTGTTATCGAGTATTTCATAGCCAAACCTGATGAATCCTTCCTGTGTATATTTCATGGCATTGCTGAGCAGGTTGTTCATCACCTGCTGAAAACGTACCGGATCGATATTGAGGATCAGTTCTTTGTCTTTGTTGTTAACAAATTCAATCGTCAGTCCTTTTTCATTCTTTAATCGCCAGAATTCTTCCATTTCGGTGAGCAGGGTGCATGCATTGAAAGACTGTGGCTTCATGATCAACTGGTTCGATTCAATCAGGGAAATATCCAGGATATCATCAATCAGGTACATGAGGGTTTCTCCGTTCTGATTGATAGTACGGATGAATCCTTCCTTCTCTTCTTCGCTAAAATCCCTGTCTTTAAGCAATGAAGAGAATCCCAGGATGGCATTCATAGGCGTACGGATTTCGTGACTCATGTTGGCAAGGAATGATGATTTCAGCTGATCGGATTCCTCGGCTTTTTGCTTGGCTTTTTCAAGCTGATGTGTTCGTTCCTTGATCAATTCCTCAAG
>CAYTNC010000443.1:0-1865 GCA_964438935.1 uncultured Bacteroidales bacterium | reverse complement strand
TCGATTTGCTTGGCAATGGCAAAACCCAGCCTTTCCGTCCGGGTATGTCCGCTTCCGTTGATATTATGACAGAGCATAAAACCAATGTTCTTGCTGCACCTTTACAAGCAGTTACTCTTTTAGCCGACTCGCTAATGGTCAAAGCAGATTCAGCAATTGACATTCAGGCGAACAAGGATTCCAGGGAAGTAGTTTTCATATACGATAAAGGAATTGCCAAAACCGCCATTGTAAAAACCGGGATCCAGGATAATGATTACATTGAAATTGTCTCAGGTTTGGCAGCAGGAACTGAAGTAGTAACTGCACCTTACAATGTGATCACCAAAAAACTGAAGGACGGTACGGAAATTAAAAAAGTATCCAAAGAAAAGTTGAATGATAAATAGTTGCGGACTTTTATGGCCTGTATTCTGAATATTGAAACTGCAACCCGTTTGTGCTCAGTAGTACTGGCCCGGAATGGTTCTGTAATTGCCGTGAGGGAAACCTTTGAAGAAAAATCTCACGCGGCAAAGCTCACCGTATTCATTGAAGAAGTGCTGCAAGAGGCAAACTTATCAGTTGCTGATTTAGACGCTGTTGCTGTAGGCAAGGGCCCGGGTTCGTATACCGGATTAAGGATTGGCGTTTCTGTTGCCAAAGGATTGTGTTACGGGAGCGGATTGCCGTTAATCGGAATAGATACACTGAGCATTATGGTCAGGCATGTTTTGATGCACCATTCGGGTTTGGTACAAAGTTTGCCGTTACAATCTGAAATCTCATTGTGCCCTATGATCGATGCAAGAAGAATGGAGGTTTTCACGTGCCTTTACAATATTCAGGGAGTATCAATTCAGCCGGTTCAGGCTCTTGTTGTTGAGCATGATACATTCAGGCAATACCTGGACAACAGGATGATGGTTTTTTTTGGATCGGGAATGGAAAAATGCAGGGAAGTGCTGAGGCATCCCCATGCTGAATTCATCCCGGATATTCATCCGCATGCCGAGTCCCTGGCCCTCCTGGCAGAAGAAAAATATGCAGTGAAACAGTTTGAAAATATGGCCTATTTTGAACCCTTTTACCTGAAGGATTTCATTGCAACCACTTCGAAAAAAGGATTAAAGGTATAACCTGGTTTCTCAATTTTGCCTTTTATGATTGCTAAACATGTAAAAAAACAGTTCAAATGAGAATGCCCGCAGTTATTACAGGTTTGTTACTGTGTTCACTTACCCTGTCAGGGCAGTTGAATCATGTTCTTATTAAAGAAAATCCATATAAAGCCGGAGAAAAACTTGTTTATTCGGTTAAATTCGGTCCAATTACAGGTGGAACGGCATCGCTCACATTGAAGCAAACCAATTACAACAACAAACAGGTCTTTCATTCAGTGGCACAGGGAAAGACTGTTGGCCTGACTGAAGTCCTTTACAGTGTCAAGGATATTTTTGAAAGTTATTTTGACATCAGCAACGGGCTCCCCTATAAATCGGTACGTGATATAAAGGAAGGCAATTACAAGCGGCATCAGGAAGCTTTTTTTGATCATGCCAAAAAAACAGCGTACAGCCAGCGGGAAGACAGTACCATCATTGTTCCGCCTGATATTCTGGATGTAGTTTCGCTGATCTATTATATCAGAAGACTGGATTATACGCAGCTCAAATCGGGCGATGTGATTAAATCGGTGACCCTGTTTGATGATGAAATTTTTCCTTTCGACATACGCTACAAAGGAAAGGAAAGTGTTAAAACCAGATTCGGGAAGATACGGTGCCATCGTTTTGACCCCGTTGTTGAACCGGGCAGGATGTTTGCCTCAGAAGATGATATGCAGATATGGCTTTCAGCGGATAATAATGTAATTCCCATTAAGG
>CAYTNC010000442.1:0-1866 GCA_964438935.1 uncultured Bacteroidales bacterium | reverse complement strand
TCGATTTGCTTGGCAATGGCAAAACCCAGCCTTTCCGTCCGGGTATGTCCGCTTCTGTTGATATTCTGACAGAGCATAAAACCAATGTCATTGCTGCACCTTTACAAGCAGTTACTCTTTTAGCTGACTCACTGCTGGTCACAGCTGATTCGGTAATTGACATTCAGACGAACAAGGATTCCAGGGAAGTAGTTTTCATATACGACAAAGGCGTTGCCAAAACCGCTATTGTAAAAACCGGGATACAGGATAATGATTACATTGAAATTATCTCAGGTTTGGCAGCTGGGACTGAAGTGGTAACTGCACCTTACAATGTGATTACCAAAAAGTTGAAGGATGGTACGGAAATTAAAAAAGTATTCAAAGAAAAGCTGAATGATAAATAGTTACGGACTTTTATGGCCTGTATTCTGAATATCGAAACTGCAACCCACTTGTGCTCAGTGGTACTGGCCCGGAATGGTTCTGTGATTGCCGTGAGGGAAACCTTTGAAGAAAAATCTCACGCGGCAAAGCTCACTGTATTCATTGAAGAAGTGCTTAAAGAGGCAAACTTGTCAGTTGCTGATTTAGACGCTGTTGCCGTAGGCAAGGGCCCGGGTTCGTATACCGGATTAAGGATTGGAGTTTCAGTTGCCAAAGGATTGTGTTATGGGAGCGGATTGCCGTTAATCGGGATAGACACACTGAGCATCATGGTCAGGCATGTCATGACGCACCATTCGGGTTTGGTACAAAGTTTGCCGTTACAATCTGAAATCATATTGTGCCCTATGATCGATGCAAGAAGAATGGAGGTTTTCACGGGCCTTTACAGTGTTCAGGGAGTAGCAATTCAACCGGTTCAGGCTCTTGTTGTTGAGCATGATACTTTCAAGCATTACCTGGATAACAGGATGGTGGTTTTTTTCGGATCGGGAATGGACAAATGCAGGGAGGTGCTGAGGCATCCCCATGCTGCATTTATCCCGGATATCCACCCGCATGCTTCATCGCTGGCCCTGCTTGCAGAAGAGAATTATGCCGGGAATGTGTTTGAAAATGTTGCCTATTTTGAACCCTTTTACCTGAAGGATTTCATAGCAACCACTTCGAAAAAAGGATTAAGGGTATGACCTGGTTTCTCAATTTTGCGTTTTATGATTGCTAAACATGTTAAAAAAACAGTTCAAATGAGAATGACCACAGTTATTATAGGTTTGTTACTGTTTTCAGTTACCCTGTCAGGCCAGTTGAATTATGCCCTTGTTAAAGAAAATCCATATAAAGCCGGAGAAAAACTTGTTTATTCGGTTAAGTTCGGTCCAATTACAGGTGGAACGGCATCGCTCGTATTGAAGCAAACCAATTACAACAACAAACAGGTCTTTCATTCAGTGGCACAGGGAAAAACTGTTGGCCTGACCGAGGTTCTTTACAGTGTTAAGGATATTTTTGAAAGTTATTTTGACATCGGTAACGGGCTCCCCTATAAATCGGTACGCGATATAAAGGAAGGCAATTACAAGCGGCATCAGGAGGCCTTTTTTGACCATGCCAAAAGAACAGCATACAGCCAGCGTGAAGACAGTACCATCGTTGTTCCGCCTGATATTCTGGATGTAGTATCGCTGATCTATTATATCAGAAGACTAGATTATACGCAACTCAAGTCGGGCGATGTGATTAAATCAGTGACCCTGTTTGATGATGAAATTTTTCCTTTCGACATACGTTACAAAGGAAAGGAACAGGTTAAAACCAGATTCGGGAAGATACGCTGCCATCGTTTCGACCCGGTTGTGGAAAAGGGCAGGATGTTTGCCTCTGAAGATGATATGCAGATATGGCTTTCAGCGGATAATAATGTAATTCCCATTAAGG
>CAYTNC010000441.1:0-1874 GCA_964438935.1 uncultured Bacteroidales bacterium | reverse complement strand
AGAAATTTCACCTGCCGGTTTCCGAAGCCCATGAAGTTTTTCAGAAAGTTGGGTGAAAGACTGCTCATCATATTTTCATATAAAACCGAGGGAATTACCCCGGGCTTCAGTTGTGCTGCCAGGCGATCCTGTATGTCGACGCACCGGTTGTGCTCTTCCAGCAATGCCTGATCGGGCTTGCCGCCATAAATGTAGTTGAGGGTTTTGTCGGTGTGATAACCATCCACACCAAAACCTATGTCGACAAATACCAGGTCGCCTTTCTTCAGTTTTCGGTTCCGGTTGCCAATATGGGGTACGGCCGGACTCATGCCAAAGTTTCCACCCGGTCCGTTAAAGCTGGTAGGGTAGAGGCTGCTTTCGCCAAAGGCGATATGGCCAATGCCAATTTCGGTGTCGAACATGCCAAAACGGGCCACGCCGTGATGTCCCAGCTGAAGCATTTCTTCATAGAGTGCACCGGCCAGGTCCACCTCGCTCATGCCTTCACGGAGAAGTTCCGGAACCTTTTCTTCAAGTACAATCCGGTGAAGCTCACCTGATTTGCGCGTCAGGTCAAGTTCATAAGCGCTTTTAACCGACCTGGTCAGGGCAATCTGATTGTCGAGCGACAGGGCTTCACGGAAAGGGAAGTATTTTTGCAGCAGCTTCATAAAAGCCACCGGAATGAAAGACGTTTCAAGGTGCACACTTTCAGGAATTACGGGATAAGCTGCCGCTGCATCCCGGAAGCTTTCCATAGGCCGGATGCGGGCAAAAAGCGATTCGCTAACGGCACGCTCGTAACTCCTGCGGACCCACAATATGGCTTCGCCTTCCCGGGGCACTATGAGCATGCCCTCCTGCATGGTGCCGGTAAAATAATAGAGGTTGATTTTATTGATGATCATGGCCATTTCCCATTGGGGGTGGCTTGTATTCATCTGGTCGACAAATCTTGTAAGTCTGGCATTCAGCTCGGAAACGGGAACCTGATTAAACATGCTCTGGTTTGTTTTTTGGTAAAAGTAAAAAAGTAATTTTTAACAGCGGATTTTTTCCGTTTATCTTTACACTTTTTGCAACAAAAGGGATGATGAGCGAATTTGATACAAAAGCCAGGGAATGGGACAACGACCAGCGTCATGTTGACCGTGCTGCAGTTGTTGCTGCTGAAATGAAAAAACGGATTCCGTTGAGGCCCGGAATGAAAGCGCTGGAATACGGATCGGGAACCGGATTGCTTAGTTTTGAACTGAAAGATGCTTTTTCCGAAATTGTATTAATGGACAACTCGCAGGAAATGATCCGCGTATGCGAAGAAAAAAGTGCTTACTATCAGACACCCCATATCCAACCCGTGTGGTTTGACCTTGAGCATAAGGATTATCCGGGGAAATTTGATATCATATACAGCCTCATGGTGTTGCATCATGTAACTGATGTGGATACACTGCTCAACAGGTTTTCCGGTATGTTGAATCCGAATGGCATTTTGGTGATCGCAGATTTGTATGAGGAGGATGGTTCGTTCCATGATTTCAAAGTAGAGGTTCACAAAGGATTTGATCCCGAAAAACTTTTAGATGTGCTCAAAGGCAAAGGTTTTGACCGGGGCCAATACACACAGTGTTATCAGGTGAAACGCCCCATTGGCAGGGATTATCCGGTGTTTTTGCTGTGGGCGGGGAAGGGAGCCCTTGGCCGTTAGCCATTAGCCTTTGGCTGTTGGCCTTTAGCCTTTAGCAATAAACACTGAACCTACCTGCCAGGTGCGAAATTTGGAACTTCGAAGAATTGCAAACTGAATGACAAGCTAATCCGTGTCACACTGAGCCTGTCGAAGTGCGACTTACTCTCTGTCTTTGATTGTGGTAGTCATACTTCGACAGGCT
>CAYTNC010000440.1:0-1879 GCA_964438935.1 uncultured Bacteroidales bacterium | reverse complement strand
TTGCAGTAATGGAGGGTAATGAACCGGTTGTAATTCCCAACAGCGAAGGCAAACGAACCACGCCTTCGGTTGTCGCTTTTATGGATAACGGAGAGCGAAAGGTAGGAGATCCGGCAAAGCGCCAGGCAATTACCAATCCTCAGAGAACTGTTGCTTCCATCAAACGTTTCATGGGCGAAACCTACGATAAGGTTCAGAAAGAAATCAGCCGTGTTCCTTTTAAGGTTGCCAAGGGAGATAACAATACACCGCGTGTGGTCATAGACGATCGCAAGTTCACCCCTCAGGAAATTTCCGCTTTGGTGTTGCAAAAAATGAAAAAAACTGCTGAAGACTACCTGGGCCATGAGGTTACCGAGGCTGTCATCACGGTTCCGGCATATTTCAGCGACTCACAACGGCAGGCTACCAAAGAAGCAGGTGAGATAGCAGGCCTCAAGGTCAGGCGTATCATCAACGAGCCCACTGCGGCTTCGCTGGCTTACGGACTCGACAAGAAGCATCACGATATGAAGATTGCCGTTTATGATTTGGGCGGCGGCACATTCGATATTTCCATCCTCGAACTTGGAGATGGTGTTTTTGAAGTAAAATCTACCAACGGTGATACCCACCTGGGTGGAGACGACTTTGACCAGTGCATCATTGACTGGCTTTCTGAGGAGTTTAAAAAAGATGAAGGTATTGACCTGAAGAAAGACCCGATGGCTTTGCAGCGTCTTAAAGAAGCTGCTGAAAAGGCCAAGATTGAGCTTTCAAGTTCAACCCAAACAGAGATCAACCTGCCTTACATTATGCCGGTTGATGGAATTCCCAAGCACCTGGTGAAAACGCTTACCCGTGCTAAATTTGAAAGTCTGGTTGACACCCTGGTTCAGGCCACCATTGAACCATGCCGTAAAGCATTGAAAGATGCCGGCTTGTCAACATCCGACATCAGTGAAGTAATTCTGGTTGGCGGTTCCACGCGCATCCCGGTTATACAGGATATTGTTGAGAAGTTTTTCGGCCGCAAACCGTCCAAAGGTGTGAATCCCGACGAAGTAGTGGCTGTTGGTGCTGCTATTCAGGGTGGCGTGCTCACCGGTGAAGTAAAGGACATCCTGCTGCTTGACGTGACCCCGCTTTCTTTGGGTATTGAAACCATGGGAGGCGTTGCAACACGACTGATTGAATCAAATACCACCATTCCTACGAAGAAAACGGAAACGTTTACCACGGCATCAGATAATCAGCCTTCGGTTGAAATCCACATATTGCAGGGTGAAAGGCCTATGGCTGCAGATAACAAGACCATCGGCAGGTTCCACCTCGATGGAATTCCACCTGCTCCCAGAGGCATCCCGCAAATAGAAGTAACTTTTGATATTGATGCAAACGGTATCCTTCATGTTTCAGCAAAAGACAAGGGAACCGGCAAACAGCAAAGCATTCGTATCGAAGCTTCATCCGGCTTGTCGGCCGACGAGATTGAAAAAATGAAACGTGAAGCCAAGGAAAACGAATCTCGCGATAAGGAACAACGGGAGCGTGTTGACAAACTGAATGCTGCTGACAGTCTGATTTTCCAGACTGAAAAACAGCTGAAGGAATTCGGCGACAAGTTGCCTGCTGATAAAAAAGGGCCCATTGAACAGGCTCTGGTGAAACTTAAAGATGCTCATAAGTCTCAGGATCTCGCAGCTGTTGATACAGCCACAGCAGAACTGACGTCAGTATGGCAGGCTGCTTCCGAGGAGCTCTACAAGGGTCAGCAAGCAGGCGGCCAGCAAGGCCCGCAGCAGGACAATACAGCCGATGCAGGTGCGGCCTCAGGTGCAGGCTCTACCAACGGTGCAAAAAAAGATGACGAAGTGACCGATGTGGATTTTGAAGAAGT
>CAYTNC010000439.1:0-1881 GCA_964438935.1 uncultured Bacteroidales bacterium | reverse complement strand
TGGGGCTCAATACTGGGCGACAAAACACCCAGCTTGTCCATGAAAAGATGAAACCTGTTTACATAATGCTGCACTACTTCCATGGGCTCAAGCTGTTCCAGTCGTGCTTTCTTCTGAATCCGGTCCTCCCCTTCCCCGGCCACCTCATCTTCAAGATGCCCCACATCGGTAATATTGCGCACGTACCGCACCTTATAACCAAGATACTTGAGGTAACGATACAGGATATCGAAGGTAATGGCCGGCCGGGCGTGGCCCAGGTGCGGATCGCTGTATACGGTAGGGCCGCATGCGTATAACCCTACATATGGCGGATTCAGCGGAGTAAACTTTTCTTTGGTGCGGGTGAGCGTGTTGTATAAATAAAGTGCCTGTGACATAAAGCGTTAAATGATTCATGAACAAGCCATAAAGGTAATCATTTGCAATAGAGTTGCAAAACATGTCCTGTACTTAATATAACAGATGCCCTGTTCATCAAGGTGATTTTTAATCTGTTCTTTTGAAACGCTCATCAAACAAAGCCCGTTACTCGTCATAATTCTGTAACCCTTGTCATTGCAATCAATTTTGAATAACTACTTTTGTTTCGTTAAAAACCTAAAACATTCTCTAATGGACCAGACAGACAATAGCAAAAAGAAAAACCGTTACCTTCCAATAATCTGGCTTTTCGGTCTCGGCATGGCCGGTGGACTAGTTGCCCTGGGCGTATTATTGTCAAAAAGGAACCAACAGCTTACTGCTATGGAGCAGGAACTAACGCAGGTAACTTCAACCAATGAAAAGGAAAAGCTCATCTTGCAGGAAGAATTGGAAAAAAACAACAACAGTTACATTTTGCTGCAATCAGAACATGAAAGGCTCGGTAAAGATGCGGACGATCTGAAAAATCGCAACAGGCTGTTGAACAATAAGTACCAGGGACTTGCAGCAAACGAGCAAAAATGCGCCGACGATTATAAAACCCTGTTAAGTACTTTGGATTTGCTGCGTGGCGAAAACGAAACACTTAAATCCGACTTGGCCAATAAGAGTACCCAGGAAGAATTGCTTAAAACACAGTTGTTATACAGAGATTCGCTATTGGCCACAAATAATGAACTGATCAAAAACCAGCAGCAAAAATTTCAGACTGATTCATTGACTTACCAGGCCATTATTGATACTATGATCCTCGAGAACTCCTCCAGGTTTATCAACATCACCGAATTAAATGGTGCATACGGTCTTCAGGTTCGCGATGTTCCCTATGCCCATTACTTATACGGATTAACCAATGTCAGCGGATTATTTGTAAACAAACATTTCATCAGCGGAATTGGCCTTGGTGTGCTGAAATACGATGAAGGCATCACCGTTCCTTTATTCCTCGATTTCCGGTATCACTTTACCAAAAGAAGCTTCACACCGTATTTTTATGCCGATGGCGGACTGGTATTTCAGCTGGACGATATGAAAGAACCCATGTTGTTCATCAATCCGGGGGTGGGAGTTTATAAAACCATCAGTGATAAATTTGCCCTGAACTTTGGAGCAGGCCTCTTCATGCAGCGTGATGTTATGGCCAAAGCCTCATTCGTCAACTTCAAACTTGGACTGATATACATTAAGGGAGGTCAATAAAACCTCCCTTTTTATCTCATTTAGCCCATACTGCAACAGAAATCTACAGGCTAATTCCGATTGTGAAATTCATTGCCGGTACCGGGGAGTTGTCTTTGTTGTCATCCACATTGCCCAGAAACTCATCGGTTAATTCATTCTCTTCGCTGTCATAGTACCTGAATCTGGCATATCCCGGGTTGAATTCAAATCCCAGCATAAGCATGGAATACCTGACATTCAGCCCAATCGACCACTTGATGCCCATAAACCCCA
>CAYTNC010000438.1:0-1891 GCA_964438935.1 uncultured Bacteroidales bacterium | reverse complement strand
GCCCTTGCCAATAAGGCCACTGGCAAGTTCGCCACTGGCGGGTTCCAGAATTATACTGCCAAAAGCTTTCAAGGTGGCCATGTTCTTTTTGGTTGCCGGGTGATTCAGCATGTCGAGATCCATGGCCGGGGCGATAAAAACCGGACAGCGGGCAGAAAGGTAAGTGGTAAGCAGCAAATTATCGGCGATCCCCGTAGCCATTTTGGCCATGGTGTTTGCTGACGCAGGGGCAATGACAAATGCATCGGCCCATACTCCCAAATCCACATGACTGTTCCAGCTGCCGCTGGCAGGGTCAAAGAAATCGGAATATACGGGGTTTCTGGAAAGTGTGGCCAGGGTAAGCGGAGTAATAAACTCTTTGGCAAGGCGTGTCATCAGAACTCTCACTTCAGCACCTTCCTTAACAAGCAACCTGATGATCGTGGCGGTTTTAAAAGCCGCAATACTGCCGGTTACACCGACTAATATTTTTTTCCCGCTCAGCATGGTTGGCAAACTTGTTTACTCAGCTTTGCGAAAGTAAATCTGGTCGTTCTCAAATTCATCCACAGAAATGAGCGTATGCTTGGGCAGTCTCTCGTAGAACTTGGATATTTCAATCTGTTCACGATTTTCGAAAACCTCTTCAAGATTGTCGGTGTAGTTGGCAAATTCCTCAAGCTTGCGGCTCAGCTCTTCCTTTATTTCAATAGCTATCTGGTTTGAACGTTTTGAGCAAATTACAACTGCTTCATAAATATTACCAGTTTTAGCTTCCAACTTGTTCAGGTCACGTGTCACTGTGCTGGACGGTGCTTTTGATCTTTTAAAATCTGTGTTTTGTTCCATTAATTCTCTGTTAGTTCTGTATTTGGCTCTTTTGCAAATTTCGAAGCTTCCTTATACATATCTTCAGCTTCTTTCCTGCTTTTGCTTTCCGGGAATTCAGTAATAAAGGAATAGTATTCGTCAATGGTATCCTGGTAGCGCTCAACCTGTTTGGAAAGTACACTTTTAGAGGCAAGCATATATCTGGATTTCAATAGTTTGAACATTATTTCTTCCCTGTATCTGGAGTCGGGAAAATCAATCAGACAATTGCTCAGGGCCACAATGGAAGCTTTGTAATCGTCAAGATTGTAATACAATTGCGCTGACAGGTAAGCTTTCTCCATCAGCTTTTCTTTCAACTCATCAATAATACGTATGCAGTCGGTTACCCTGCTGCTTTTTGGGTAACGTATCATGTAAAGTTTAAAGGCATCCATGGCATTCAGGGTGCTGGACTGGTCCAGCTCCGGACGGGGAGATTGCATGTAATAACAGTAGGCTTCCATATAGGCGGCCTCCTCAATGAATTTACTGTTACCATACATTTTAACGAAATTATTGAAATAATGTCCGGCAATGATGAAATCATTGAGCTTATACTGAGTCATTGCCTGATAATAGTAAACCGAATCAGCCTTTATTGTACCACGGGTTAAAGGTGCCAACTGATCAAAGATCGTTCCGGCTTTAACATAATCACCTTTGTCGTAAAAATAAAATGCTTTGGCGTATTTCAGATTAACATCGTCACTTTTGAGAATTTTTTCATATTGTGAGCAGGAAATGGCAGTAATTACTACGCACAAAACCATGAAGACAATATATATACGTTTTCCAAACATCGCGCAAAGTTACAATTTTTTAATTGAATCCAATTTTTTCACTTTCTTTTTATGGGTTATTTGTCCATGATTATGAATTTTTAACGCTTGCAAACGTGTGATTGTTGTCACCACCATAAAATTTTGTGTGAGCCGGACCCGGAAATCTTGTTATAATGGGATCAGCAGGAATTATTGAATTCGACACTTGAATGTTATCCAAAAAAAATTACTTTTGCTGAGCATTTTTATTAACT
>CAYTNC010000437.1:0-1892 GCA_964438935.1 uncultured Bacteroidales bacterium | reverse complement strand
TACACACGTGCCATATCTGATGTATACCAGGATTTGTTTGGCGAAGGATCCTTTATAGGCAAAGGTATATATGATGTTGATTCATTTGAACAAACACTCAAGGATCGGTTTCCGGAAAACAGAATTCTGAGCCATGACTTGCTGGAAGGATGCTACGCCCGATCGGGCTTGTTAAGCGATGTATTGCTTTTTGAAGAATATCCTGCAAGTTACAAGACCGATGTGGACAGGAGATCTCGTTGGATCAGGGGCGACTGGCAATTGATCACATGGTTATTGCCATTTTTGCCGAAGGTAAATGGTGTATCCCGAAAAAACCCGTTGTCTGTTCTATCGTGGTGGAAAATTCTGGATAACCTCAGGCGAAGTCTTATGCCGTTGGCATTGACCTTGCTGCTGTTAGCAGGCTGGACAGTTTTATCATCGCCCTTGTTTTGGACCTTGGTTGTGATCGGGATTATTTTGATCCCACCCATCATGATTTCGGTTGTAAACTTGCTTCAGAAACCTGAGGATGTAAGGCCGCTGCAACATTTGAAGGCGGCTGAACAAATGGTTGTCCGGCAACTAAACCAGGCTGCATTTTTTTTCATAAGCCTTCCGTATGAAGCATATTATAGTACTGTCGCAATATTGCGAACTTGCTGGAGATTGATGATCTCCAAAAAACGACTTCTTGAATGGAATACTGCTGCAAGAGATGAGTCCCATACCCGGTTCAACCTTCCCGGCGCCTTTCGCATTATGTGGATATCCCCACTGATGGCAATTCTTACTGCAAGCTGTCTTTTGTTTTTCAATCCGATAACATTTGCCTTGGTATGGCCCATTATCGGATTTTGGTTTGCTTTTCCGGTTATTGCCTGGTGGATCAGTAAGCCTCTTGTTCCGCATGCAGCAAAACTTTCAGCAGAACAATTCCACTTTCTCAGAATGTTGTCGCGTAAAACCTGGTTCTTTTTTGAAACTTTCGTTGGCCCTGATGATAATTGGTTACCCCCCGACAACTATCAGGAACAACCTGTTTCCGTATTGGCGCATCGTACTTCACCAACGAATATAGGCCTTTCACTTTTGGCAAATCTGTCAGCGTATGATTTTGGGTACATTCATACCGGTGAACTTATTGAGCGAACTACGAAAACTTTCAACACAATGAGTTCGCTGGAAAAGTATCAGGGTCATTTTTTTAACTGGTATGATACGCAAACCCTTAACCCACTCAGACCACTTTATATTTCATCGGTTGACAGCGGAAATCTTGCAGGTCACCTGTTGACACTGCAGCAGGGATTGCTTGCCCTGCCTGATCAATTGATTGTTGGTCCCAGACTTTTTGAAGGAATGATGGATACCCTGCAAGTTCTTATAGCACATGCAGGAAAATCGACCCCTGAATCAATCACCAGGTTTCGTAAAAACCTGTTGGCAGTTATCAACGAACCCCCGGTTACACTTGGTAATTTACGTATGTGTCTGGAAGAACTTTCAAGATCTTCCTCTGAAATATTAAGTACCCTCACTGCTGATGCAGATGAACCTTACCGGAACTGGGCAAATAAACTTTCACAGCATTGTCAGCGTGCCTTTGATGAATTTACCTCGCTGGTTCCCTGGTTAAACAATGCCGACTCATCCGAATTATTGAATAACAATACGGAACTGAATCCGATTCCGACCTTGCGCGAAATTGCCCAAACTAATGATCATGCAAAGGAAAGGATTGCATTGATTGATTCACTGGCCCGGCAATCCGGAGAATTTGCCAATATGGAATATGGCTTTCTTTATGATAAGTCGCGTCATTTGCAGACTGTAGGTTATAATGTTGAAGACCGGCGACGCGATTCAAGTTATTATGATTTATTGGCATCGGAAGCCAGGTTATCAAG
>CAYTNC010000436.1:0-1904 GCA_964438935.1 uncultured Bacteroidales bacterium | reverse complement strand
ATTCGGCCATTTTCATGCATCCCAAAATCTGGGAGGCATCGGGACACGTTGCCGCATTCAATGACCCGTTGATCGATAACAGAGATTCTAAAAAAAGATACCGCGCCGATCAGCTGATTGAGGAATACCTTCAGAAAATTGAAGACAAAATTCAAAAGGAAGTAGATAAAGCAGCCCAGAAATTTGGGCCCTCTTTTGATGAAGCCAAATTCAGGAGCACCAACCCGCGCGTGATTGAGAACCAGCAGAAATACGATGCCGCCCGTAAACGTTACGTTTTGGCTCTTGAAAAAGATGATCTGAAAGAACTGTACCAGTTCATTGTTGATGCCGAAATCGTTTGCCCCGTCTCAGGTACAAAAAACTGGACCGAGGTGCGCAAATTCAACCTCATGTTCAGCACCCAGATCGGATCGGTGAGCGAAGAAGCCAATACCATTTACCTCCGGCCCGAAACGGCCCAGGGCATATTTGTCAACTTCCTGAACGTGCAGAAAACAGGTCGCATGAAAATTCCCTTTGGCATTGCACAAACCGGCAAGGCCTTCCGGAATGAGATTGTGGCCAGGCAGTTTATTTTGCGCATGCGCGAGTTCGAACAGATGGAAATGCAGTTTTTTATCAAGCCCGGCACCGAAATGCAGTGGTACGAGTACTGGAAGGAAAAGCGCATGAAATGGCATAAGGCCATTGGTATGGGAGATCATAAATACCGGTTCCACGACCACGACAAGTTGGCCCATTATGCCAATGCAGCAGCTGACATTGAATTTGATTTTCCCATTGGCTTTAAGGAAGTGGAAGGCATCCATTCGCGCACCAATTTCGACCTGGGAAATCATGAGAAATTCTCGGGCAAAAAAATTCAGTATTTCGATAGCGAAACCAATGAAAACTTCACGCCCTATGTGATTGAAACCTCAATTGGTCTCGACCGCATGTTCTTCACCGTGCTTTCCAATGCCTATGTAGAAGAAAAGGTGGAATGGGAAGGCAGCGCCAAGGAAGACCGTGTGGTGCTGAAGCTGCCCCCTGCCCTGGCCCCCGTTCAGTTAGCAGTTCTTCCGTTAATGAAAAAAGACGGGTTGCCAGAAAAAGCCCGGGAAATAATGGACAACATGAAATTCGACTTCAACTGCCAGTATGAGGAAAAAGATTCCATTGGCAAGCGGTACCGCCGGCAGGATGCCATTGGCACTCCCTTCTGCATCACCATTGACCACGATACACTGAACGACAACACGGTAACCATCCGCCACCGCGATACCCTGCAGCAGGAAAGGGTTGCCGTTGACCGCCTGCCTGAAATTATGGGTGACAAGGTGAGTATGAAAGGGTTGCTGAGAAAGTTGTAAACTGACGCCACCCTTACTGCTGCACTTTTTGCATTATTGTCTGCGAATGCTGTGTTGCAACTGAGTTATGCGTATCGTTCGTCTCCTGCCCTGTTTTGTCTGGCCCTGATTTCTGACGGAGCATCCAGTCCCTTTCCTGTTTTCAGGAAGTAATTGGCTTTTTTATATTTCATGCGCAGTTATATTATAAAATTGGCATTTGTGTTTTATAATACTTCTGAATATGCTTATTTTACCAGCCTATTTTCTTCCTGATGCGAAAGGCACTCATTATCACTTATTATTGGCCTCCCAGCGGCGGTTCGGCTGTGCTGAGGTGGCTTAAGTTTTCCAAATACCTGCGGGAATTTGGCTGGGAACCTGTAATATATACTCCAGAAAATCCGGAAGCACAGGAAATTGACGAATCTTTAATAAAGGACATACCCGAAGGAATGGAAATCCTGAAAACGAGGATTGTTGAACCTTACGGCATATATAAATGGCTAACCGGTAAAAAGAAGCATGAAAGAATTGCAGTTGCGCTGATCTCGGAAAAAAAGCAAACCG
>CAYTNC010000435.1:0-1918 GCA_964438935.1 uncultured Bacteroidales bacterium | reverse complement strand
TATTATTCCGCTGCATGCACAGCAGTGCTCGTGGCAGTGCCCTGCATGCAGCGGGTGATGTACGCGTTTAATAAGTTCCACCGGCTAAAGCCGGCGGCTATTGAATCCAATTTCACAAACCATGTGCAGATAACGCCGAACTTTTCTATTTTTGCATAATTTTCAACGACAATACCATGCCATTAAATATTCCCGACCGGTTGCCCGCGGTAGGTATTCTCCAGGAGGAGAACATATTTGTGATGGACGAAACATCGGCCATCCACCAGGATATCAGGCCGCTGCGCATTGTGATCCTGAACCTGATGCCGATTAAGACCACCACAGAAACCCATATTCTGAGGTTGTTATCCAATTCCCCGCTTCAGGTGGAGATAACCCTGCTGCATACCATTGAGCATGTTTCCAAAAACACTTCTGTTGAGCACCTGCAGTCGTTTTACAAAACTTTTCAGCAGATCAGAAGTCAGAAGTTCGACGGGATGATCATCACCGGGGCACCCATTGAACACCTCGAATTTGAGGAAGTGGATTACTGGGAAGAGCTGAAGGAGATCATGGACTGGGCCGCGCATCATGTGACTTCAACCATGTTTATTTGCTGGGGTGCCCAGGCCGGTTTGTACCATTATTATAAGGTACCCAAATACCACCTGCCTAAAAAGATGTTCGGGGTATTTCCGCACCAGGTCAACAATCCTAAAATTCCTTTGGTTCGTGGATTTGATGAAGACTTTCTGGCACCACATTCACGACATACCGAAGTGAGGCGTTCTGATATTCTGAAGGTGCCGGAATTGGAAATCGTATCCGAATCTGCCCGGGCAGGTATTTACATTGTCAAAAATAAGGGAGGCCGGCAGATCTTTGTCACCGGACATTCTGAATATGACCCCGAAACGCTGAAAGAAGAGTATGAACGCGACCTGAAAAAAGGGATGCCGATAGAAATGCCTTTTAATTACTTTCCGGATAACGATCCTTCGAAACCTCCGGTGGCGCGGTGGAAAGCCCATGCCAACCTGCTGTATTACAACTGGCTCAATTACTACGTTTACCAGCTGACACCTTTTAATATTAATGAGATTGGTTAGTTATGCCCATAGCGGAATATGTAATTTATGCCGTCAACTTAGGGAATGCTTACGCCCCTTCAGGGCTTATATTCAATGCTTTAACTATTACACAGGGCTTTGCCCTGTGCTTTTTTCTGATGCCCTTTCAGGGCATAAACTTATGCTACTTTTTGAGCCCTTTACCTTCGGTGAGCTCCTTACGTCGGTTCATGGCATAAACTTATGCTACTTTTTGAGCCCTGAAAGGGCATCATAGCATTAGCCCAGGGCGAAGCCCTGGGTCTTATGTAAGCTATCAAATCTAAGCCCTGAAAGGGCGCAAGCAATTAACCGAATGCTTAAGTTGATGGCTATGGTTTGTAATTCCGCCGAATACTAGCACTATCTGAACATAATCAGGCAAACAGCCTATTAAATATGGCTTCGTTTCCGGATTAGCTCCCTGCAGAAATCATGCAATTCGTGATCCAACTTATCCCATGGCATCGGTTGCCGGGCATGCAGGTCGGAGAATGGCACATCCCACTGTACCGGTTGGGTATGCGTCAGCCCGGTTTCTGTACCATAATAAAGCACAGGAGGCTGGGGGAGTGAAAATTGAATTTTCAGAGCAGCTTTGAGTTTTTCACGATGCTGACCGGTATCATATAAAAACCGGTTCATATCGTGGTTTTCAATAAACGACGGTAGCAGGTAGTCATCCGGAAATCGTTGGTAATGCTGCTTCATGGAGGTTTCCAGCTGGTGCGCATAATGATTCGGATCATCCTTCCAGGCAATGTATTCCGTTATCCGGTGCCTGAAATAGAAATCCAGCACCCCATCCAGTTCACCCACGTATT
>CAYTNC010000434.1:0-1919 GCA_964438935.1 uncultured Bacteroidales bacterium | reverse complement strand
ATGGCAAAATTCTCGAAAGAATTACTGAACCCGAAAGGATTATCCTGTTCCGTGTCCCCTGGATCGATGACAAGGGTGAAATTCAGATCAACAAGGGCTATCGCATTGAGATGAACAGCGCCATTGGGCCCTACAAAGGAGGACTGCGCTTTCACCCCACGGTGAACCTGGGCATCCTTAAATTTCTTGCTTTTGAGCAGGTTTTCAAAAACAGTCTGACAACCCTGCCCATGGGCGGTGGAAAAGGAGGTTCCGATTTTGATCCCAAAGGCAAGTCAGATAATGAAGTGATGCGTTTTTGTCAAAGCTTCATGACCGAGTTAAGCAGGCATATTGGTCAGGATACCGATGTTCCGGCAGGCGACATTGGTGTTGGTGGCCGCGAAATAGGCTATATGTTTGGCCAGTACAAGCGTATTCGCAACGAGTTTACAGGTGTTCTTACCGGTAAGGGACTGGAGTGGGGCGGAAGTCTGATCCGGCCTGAAGCAACAGGTTACGGCTCGGTATATTTTGCTGAAGAAATGCTGAAGACACGCAATGAAAAAATAGCAGGTAAAACTGCAGTTGTTTCCGGTTCGGGCAATGTAGCTCAGTATACTGTAGAAAAATTGCTAACCCTGGGCGCTAAAGTGCTTACACTTTCCGATTCATCGGGATATATTTTTGATGCTGAAGGTATTACTGCTGAAAAACTTGCCTGGGTGATGGATCTGAAGAATAACCGCCGCGGACGTATTCAGGAATATGCACAAAAATTCGGAGCCAAGTACTATGAGGGACAGCGTCCCTGGTCGGTGAAGTGCGATATGGCTTTCCCCAGTGCAACACAAAATGAGATCAATGCAGAAGATGCTGAAAAGTTGTGTAAAGGCGGTTGTATGGTAGTTTCAGAAGGCGCAAACATGCCTTCCACACCGGAAGCTGTTGAAGTATTTCTGAAGGAAAGAATTCTGTACGGTCCGGGTAAAGCTGCCAATGCAGGCGGTGTTGCCACATCAGGACTTGAAATGACACAAAACTCCATGCGTTTGCCCTGGTCGCGTGAAGAAGTTGATCACAGGCTTCATGAGATCATGATTAATATCCATGCCACCTGTGCAAAATATGGCCGTGAATCAGATGGCTATATCAATTATGTAAAGGGGGCCAATGTAGGTGGCTTTATTAAGGTAGCCAATGCCATGATGGCGCAGGGTGTGGTTTAATCCTTCTCTACTCAAACACGAATGCTAAGCGTAGTCTCCCGACTACGCTTTTTTTTTATTCACACTGGCCTGTTTTGTCTTTACTTTCTGTTTAATCGCGCAGCTTTCTTCATTATCTTTGTTCCATGAAACGCTTTGTAATCGGCGATATTCATGGGGCACACAAAGCATTGGTGCAATGCCTGGAAAGATCTGAATTCGACAAGCGGGAGGATCTCCTCATCTGCCTTGGGGATTTATCTGATGCCTGGCCCGATTGTTTTCATGTAATTGAAGAGTTGCTGACCATTTCCAACCTTGTTTTGATCAAAGGGAACCACGATGCCTGGCTCTCGGCATGGTTTGAAAAGGGAGATGTACCGGACGTCTGGCTGAGCCAGGGGGGCAGATCTACCATTCATTCCTATCGAACCATAATTCCTGAAAGCCACAAGCAATTGTTGCGCCGCGCTATCAAATACCATATTCTTGACGACATGCTTTTTGTACATGGCGGGTATGACACAAAAATACCCATTGAAGAGCAGGAAGAGGACCTGTTGATATGGAACAGATCGCTGGTGGAACTCGCCATGATGCACCGGCATTTTAAAGATGATTTTCAGCTTACCAGGTACAAAAAAGTATTTGTTGGACATACGCCGACCATTGTCTATAAATCAACACTTCCCATAGAGGCTTATGGCGTGGTGATGATGGACACCGGAGCAG
>CAYTNC010000433.1:0-1943 GCA_964438935.1 uncultured Bacteroidales bacterium | reverse complement strand
ATTTGGATGTTCCACCGGGTATTTATCTGAAAGATTATGACATCATCACATCGCTTGAGGAAATTGGCTTCTTCATTATGGATTAAGATCCCGGTACTGCTTTTGCTCATCTCCAACATGACATTGCAGGCTCAAAACCTGGCAGCCTTTCACGACAACCAGGGACGATTTCACGTGTTTGACAACGGCCGTATCATTCAGGCCGAGTACCTTCCGGCTAATCAGTTCAGCGTTGGCGGTGATTGCATCCTGTATACCAACAACAGGAACAATCTGAAAATGTATTACAACGGGGAGATATCCACACTGGAAGTCAACGCACCGGACCAATTCATTGCACTCGATTACCTGGCAGTATACAACATTGGCGGGGTGGTTAAAATCATCCACAATGGCATCACCTCTACCATCAGCACCAACTCCATTGATTACCAGGTAGAGGATAGCCTGGTCACCTTTTATGACCAGAGCCGCTCGGTTCTGGCTGTATTTTACAAAAAAAAGGTATTCATGCTTGAAGACGCACTGGCCGGAAGGCCACACAATAAAATCAGTGCAGCTGATAACGTGGTGGCCTATGTTTCTTCACGCACCGCTGACCTGAAGGTGTTTTATCAGGGCCGGAACCGGGAAATTGAGCCCTTTCAGTCGGGCGGAAGTTTCCAATGCGGCCGTGATATTGTAGCTTACATAAATCAGGCAGATAACAAATTCAGGGTTTTCTACAAAGGAGAAATATTCCTGGCCGAGGAGTTTCCTCCTGAATCGTACCAGATGGGTGACGGACTGGTGGCTTATGTTGACAACACCGGTTCCTTCAGGGTATTTGTTGATGGGGAATCTACAGGCATTTCATCTTATAAGCCTGAATTCTACGATGTGCGCAATCGCATGGTCATTTTTGGCGAGCAGGGATATTTCAAGGTTTGGTATGATTATAAGGTATACACCCTTGAAACCTACATCCCCGACAAGTATGAAGCAGGATGGAATACCATATTATACAGGGATCTCAACCGGAATGTTAAAACCTTCAACAGGGGCGACAGCAAGGTGCTTACTTATGACCTTATTGAGGATGTCAAACTTTATCGGGACCTGGTGGTGGTAAACAAGGGCATGAACAACCACAATGTTTATTGGAAGGGGAAGAAGTATTGAGGGAAAGGCTATTGGCTATTGGCCATTGGCTGTTGGCTGTTGGCTATTGGCTGTTGGCTGTTGGCTGTTGGCTAAAGGCTAAAAGCTAAAGACTATTGGCTGTTGGCTAAAGGCTAAAAGCCAAAGGCTAAAGGCTATATGAATAGGCAGCAGGCGCAAAAAAGAGCCCCGCTTTGAGGCGGGGCTGAGCTTCATTGAAGCAGGTTGTTTATGGAAATGTAAGGCATATTGAACGCCTTAGAAACGTTTTCATATACCAGATTACCCCGGTACACATTAATACCCAGTTTCAGGGGTGCCGATTTCAGAGCAGCTTTTTCAAGCCCCAGCAGTGTTTATTCCAATTCAAATAGCGACAGGATATTTTACCATTATACGGTAGGTGGTGCCAAGTTGCTCAAGCATGTGAAACCTGCAACCGGTGATCAGGTTTATACCCATTATATTGGTAATATTATTTATGAAGGAGATCAACTCAGTTACATCATCACCGAAGAGGGGCGTTTGGTGAATGTAGGAACAACGGCTGTTCCAAACTTTGTGCCTGAATACAATCTGAAAGATCACCTGGGTAATAACCGGGTAACCTTCCTTACCAAAAACCTCGGCGGAGGAGCCCTTGAGGTTGTTCAAACTGCCGACTACTATCCCTTTGGCTTAACCATGAACCAATATCAAAATGAAAATGCCGCCACCTATCCCAAAAATAAATACCTTTATAACGGAAAAGAAATCCAGGACGACGAACTGAATGGCAAGTTCTTTGGTATGTTGGATTACGG
>CAYTNC010000432.1:0-1952 GCA_964438935.1 uncultured Bacteroidales bacterium | reverse complement strand
AGATTGAACCCGAGTTGCTGCTTCATGCAACCCAGGAATTGAATCATGCCGTGCTTGTGGTCGACCGGATTATCCAACTGGGTGGCACCCCGGTAATCAACCCTGCCGACTGGTTCAAGCTGGGCCGGTGCAAATACGATGAACCATCCGATCCTTATGTTGAAGTCATACTTGAACAAAACCTCAACGGTGAGCGTTGCGCCATTCAACGGTACAAGGAAATTGCCGATTTTACCAACGGCAAGGACCATACCACACACCAGATGGCAACTACCATTCTGAATGAAGAGCTGGAGCACGAAAACGACATCGAAGAGTGGATAACCGACATTCAGCGGATGAAGGAGGAGATGAGGAAGATCAGGATGTAGGTGCTGGGTGCTAGTTGCTAGGGGCTGGGTGATGGTGCTAGATGCTAGGTGCTAGATACTAGGTGCTAGGTGCTAGGTGATGGGTCTACAGTTGTGAAAATATTATTAAACAGGGCCTGATTTCAGTTGTTTGAGCAGTCTGTAAACTAACATCGCCAATACAGCTCCTAGGAGGGCGCCGCAAAGCACATCTCCGGGATAATGAACGCCCAGGTAGATGCGGCTGTATGAAACCACTGAGGCCCAAAAAACCATGCTGACCGTTACCCACCTGTGCTGGTACAGTAGCGAAACAAAGGCGGCCAGGGCAAAAGAATTGGCGGCATGGCCCGAAACAAATCCGTAAGAACTCCGGCAATAATCATTCACCAGGTGAACCAGGTGTCCTATTTCAGGATCCTTGCAGGGCCGGAAGCGCTTTACGCCATCCTTCAGCAAATTGGCCAGTTGATCACTCAGCGTAATCAGCACCACAATTCCCAGTAGAATCCACAACGATTTCCACCTGTATCTCCAAATGATGAATCCCAGCAGAACGGTATACAGGGGTATCCATTCATATTTCCCGGACACGGTATACATGAACTTGTCGAAATACTCAGAATGCAAGCCGTTCAGGTACAGCAACAATTGCTGGTCAATATGCTCCAGTGTTTCAATCATCCCCCGATGAATTCAATTCCTTCCAAAGCATGTCTTTCAGCTTTTGCAGGTTGTTGCCTGTTTGAGATGAGATGAAAATGCACGGAAGATCCGGAAGATCTTTCTTCATATCCCGGATGAGTTCCGCATCAGCCAGATCGCTTTTGGTGATGGCCAGCACACGCTTCTTGTCGAGCAATTCCGGGTTGTACTCTTTCAGCTCATTCAGCAGCACGGCATATTCCTTTGAGATATCCTTGCTGTCTGCCGGGATCATGAATAACAATATGGAATTACGCTCAATATGCCTCAGGAAGCGTAATCCAAGTCCTTTCCCTTCATGAGCCCCTTCAATAATCCCGGGTATATCGGCCATAACAAAGGAGCGGGAATCGCGGTAACCCACAATACCCAGGTTGGGGACCAGTGTGGTGAAAGGATAATCGGCGATTTTTGGTTTAGCGGCTGATATCACCGACAGCAAAGTGGATTTGCCGGCATTGGGAAAACCAACGAGACCTACATCGGCCAGGATTTTCAGCTCAAGGGTATAGTGTCCTTCAACAGCAGGCTCTCCCGGTTGGGCATATCGGGGAGTTTGATTGGTGGCCGATTTGAAGTGCGTATTACCCAAACCACCGCGCCCGCCGGGAACCAGTATATGCTCCTCACCGTCTTTGGTGACTTCGCAGATGAATTCCTCTGAATCGGCATGGCGTGCTATGGTACCCAGCGGCACCTCAATGACCACATCTTTTCCGTCGGAACCGGTTTTATTGGACTTCATGCCATCCTCGGCATGGTCGGCAAAGATATGCTTGCGGTACCTTAGATGTAGCAATGTCCATAGCTGGCTGTTTCCACGCAGGATCACATGCCCGCCATGTCCGCCATCACCTCCGTCAGGGCCTCCCTTAGGTATAAACTTTTCCCTGCGCA
>CAYTNC010000431.1:0-1957 GCA_964438935.1 uncultured Bacteroidales bacterium | reverse complement strand
GACAAGGGACAAGAGGGAGGCGAGTGTAGAGAGAAGAGTAGTGATTCGGAGTATATTATGGAAATGTGGAAGCAATGGGGAAAGGATTGTGTAAAGCACCTCTACGGCGATTTTGCATTTGTGATGTTCAACACCCAAACAGGAGAAATCTTTTGCGGTCGCGACCATCTGGGTGTAAGGCCGCTATTTTATACTTTTCAAAACGACCTGTTCATTTTTGCCTCTGAATTGAGGTTGCTGGCAGCAGCTTTTCCTGAAAAGCCTGTAGTTCGAAAGGAATATCTGCTGGATATCCTGATCACGCCAATAACAGCCAAACACCTGGCCCCGTTTGAAGACTGCTACCGGTTGAAACCGGCGCATGCAATTCATATACACAATAAATCAGGCAACGAAGCAGAATATTGGCGGGCCGACCCTGAAAAAATAATACGACTCAAGACGGAGCAGGAGTATATCGAATTGCTTCGTGAGAAGCTGATATCGGCTGTAACCATGCGTTGCCGAGGGGCATCCGCATTTGGAGCGGAGTTGAGCGGGGGATTGGATTCCTCTGCAATAACCGGCATTGCTGCCCGCTATTTGATTCAACAAAATGAAAAGTTATTCGCGTTTTCCAATCTTTTCCCAGATGAATCTGAGGTTGAATTTAAGGACGAGCGGGAATTCATTGAAGCCATGCGGGAGTTTGTCCCGTTTGAGTGGTATGGAATCGACCGGCTTTCCGAGGACCTTGCCAAAACGTTCAGGTTTGCCGTGAATATACAAGGAGTATACATCCAGCAAAATTTCAGCATTTTTGGTAAGGCGCTTTATGAAGCAGCCGAAAACCAAAGTATTCAGGTGCTTCTTTCGGGTTTTGGCGGAGATGAACTGGTGTCGGCCCGTACTGGCATGCCCTGGAATGAGCTGATCCGGGCCAGGGAATGGAAGGTAATTTTTGACGAGGTGTATTATAAGGGGGTAAACATGAAATCGCTGCTTAAACCTTTACTGATTGCATTCCGATATTTGAAGACGGGTCTGTCGCGAAAGAAATACACCAGCGGCGTGTTCACCAAGGAACTGCTTGACCGACGCTTTGCCAACGTGCCCCTGCAACCGGATTTTACCTCAAAGCACTTGTTGCGGAAAAGACTGGGTGACAACTACAGAAAGCTGATGCGGAAAACTACTGCTCAGCGACAACTGGACCGGATCATGATGGACCATGTACCCCAGCGCATGGAATATTGTTATGCTGCTGCCGCGCAATACGGAATGGAGTACCGGTACCCGCTGTGGGACAAAGACCTGGTTGAAACAGCCATGGCCTTTCCGGCCTGGATGAAGCAGCGTCACGGGATCAACCGATACATGTTCCGGCAGGCGATCAAAGGTTTTGTTCCGAAAGATATAATGGAACGTAATGATAAATCAGGAGCAACCATACCCCATATTTTTAACAGTATGGCTACAGACCGGGAAGCGTTGTTTGACATTATACATAGTGCTACCGGTTCAGCCTATCTTGAGAAAATCTTCGATTTGTCCCGGTTTCCTGAATGGTACGATAAACTGGTCAAACGCGATCCGAAGGAAATGAATTACCTGATGCTTGGGGCGTTTTATGCGTATTTGATGATGATGATATTTGAAGAGAACCAAGAATCAAGATGTGAAGAGGGACAAGGGACGAGGGACAAGGGACAAGATTTGAAAGGGGAAGAGAGTTAAAATAGGGAGGATTGAAGTAGTAAAGGTTATGAGTTGTTGCATGTGCTAAACTGAGCATTGTCCCCCTTTGGAGGCATAGCCGTCAAGCTAATGGTTCATTTATGGTTAATATTGAAGGTGTTATAAGTTGTAAGATATTTACTTACCATGATTAAACATAGCCCCATTAAGGGGCGAAATCTTTGTAGAAAATGGATATATTTGTTTTATAACCAGCAGCGTAGCTGCGGAATAAAACCAA
>CAYTNC010000430.1:0-1962 GCA_964438935.1 uncultured Bacteroidales bacterium | reverse complement strand
CTTCATGGCAGATTCCACAAAGGAAATCTTTCTGTTCATCTCAGCGGATTATTTTAATTAGCGACAGGTCATTAATTTTCTGGTATCCGCCTGTAATTACCTGGTCTCCTTTTTCAAGACCACCGGTAATGATAACGCTGCCCTGTGCAGTTAATGCTCCTGTAGTGATGTTTCGGCGTAAAGCTTGTGAATTGACTGTATCAGCAACAAAAACAAATCTATGGCCTGCGGCATCAAGCATTACTGCCTGTTGCGGTAAACAAAGAACTTTGCTGCTGTCATTACTGCCAATAAACACATTGCATAACATTCCCGGTCTGAGCCGGTCACCTTTATTATCTATTGTGATCTTGATCTCGTAGGAATGGGATATGGGATTGGCCACAACGCCTTTTTGCACCACCATGCCTTTATATTGAGCATTATTCAATGCAGGCACGTATACTAACGCTGGTTGACCAATGTAAACAGACGTAATCTCGTTTTCAGGGATGGCTACCTTGATGTTAATTTTTTCTATATTAACCAAAGTTATCACCGGAGAACCGGGTACGGCATTCATCCCCGGTTCGGCTGACCGGGTGCCAATCATACCCGAAACAGGGGCAAACAGGCTGCAATCGTCAACGTTCTTCTGCGCTAACTCGGAAGCAGATTTTGCCTGTTCCAAACCGGTTTCTATTTCAATCATTTTAACTTCGGGAAGGCTTCCGTTCTTGTATACAGCAGACAGTCTTTCATATGCATCCTGTGCCTGCTTTTCTTTTGCCAGTGCCGCTGCAAGAATATTCCTGTAGCTTGCCGTGTTCAGAACAGCCAGCAACTGTCCCTTTTTCACTGTCTCTCCTTCACTTACCATCACTTTTTCAATGGTTCCGGCGGTAAGGAAAGTGAGGGGAATCGACTGGAATGCTTCGGCCACGCCCACATAATTGCTCTGTTCATTTATTGATGCGTAATCAATTGCCATCACCTTGACCGTGATGGTATCGGATGTAATGGCAGTGGTCACCTGTTCATGCCTGCATCCGAACAGACAGATCATGAGTAGACCGGTTAACGGTAAATATGTGTTTCTCATACAGGTTTGCTTTTTTGTGTTGAAATTCGCCTTTATTAGTTGCTAAAATAAAAGTGTAACTCCAAAAAGAACCGACTTGTTCCGGTCATCAGGTTGTGATTTCAGCACCTCATTAAGGCCAAGCGAATACCTGAAACCTATTTGCACCTGGTGTTTCCCCGCAGAAGTTTGAACTCCGCCTCCAAAAGTCCAGCCCCAATCGGTTGAATTGATATCCTCTTCTTCCGGTGCAATTAGTGATTCAGTCCCTTCAAGCGAGAGCGCATTTTCGGAATAGCACCTGAATCCTGAATAAAGACCGGTAACTCCGTATAGCCTTGTATCACCGGTAACAGGAAGCGAACCTTCAATCAACAGGGGAACTGTAAGGTAATGGTACATACCTGTAATTTTCTCATCCTGATTTTGTACTTCTTCATTTTTTCTGAATCCTTTTTGTTCATAAACAAGACCCGACCGGATCCCGAAGGTTTCATTGAATGCGTATTTCATTTCGATACCTCCGCCAAAACCCGTCTTCAGCGCTTCATTGCCATACAGATTGCCGGGTTCCGACAAGGTAGATACATTCAGTCCTGCTGTTACTCCCAATCTGAGTTTTTGGCCATAAAAGGGCAGGGTACTCAGAAAAACCAGTGCGATCATCAAAACTAAAATTCTTTTCATTGGATTGATTTTTAAAACGTTTATGTTGTAAAATATTATATAATTCGACTAAATAGGTAAAATAGTCGAAAAAAATTCAAAAAAAATTAAGACCTCATTATTCCATAAAATAACACGTTTAAAAGTTCTTCCAGGTTGTTTTCGGCATCCTTGCGCTTGGTCGACCAAAACATGGGAACCTCAAGGCCCTTTAAAGCCGTTACAATGGCAATTGA
>CAYTNC010000429.1:0-1965 GCA_964438935.1 uncultured Bacteroidales bacterium | reverse complement strand
TTGGAAACCACCATTACACGAAGGGCCCGTTTATTCAGGTCTTCGCGCAAGATGTGCTCCAGCAGGGCAAAATCAATGATGTTTTCGCGTTTGGCAATTCCCACAGTCTCTACAAAGTTGATGATCGACTCAGGTGTATAACCCCTGCGGCGTAACCCGCAAATGGTGGGCATGCGCGGATCGTCCCAACCACTCACATGACCTTCGTTAACCAACTGCAGCATTTTGCGCTTGCTCATGATGGTATAGTTCAGGTTCAGCCGGGCAAATTCAATCTGCCGGGGTCGGTATTCGCCATCGGCAATCTGGTCGAGACACCAGTCGTATAAAGGCCTGTGTACCTCAAATTCAAGGGTACATAACGAATGGGTGATACCCTCAATGTAATCCGACTGCCCGTGGGCCCAGTCGTACATAGGATAAATGCACCACTTATCGCCGGTGCGGTGGTGATGGGCATGTTTGATGCGGTACAAAACCGGATCGCGCATGTGCATATTGGGCGAAGTCATGTCGATTTTTGCCCGAAGCACCTTGGAACCGTCGGGAAACTCACCATTCTTCATGCGCATAAACAAGTCCAGGTTTTCCTCAGCCGACCGGTTGCGGTAAGGGCTTTCGGTACCGGCTTGCGTGGGGACTCCCCGGTTGGCGGATATCTCCTCTGCCGTACATTCATCAACATAGGCTTTACCTTTGTTGATAAGCAGCACGACCCATTCGAAAAGCTGGTCGAAATAATCCGATGCATAATGGGCTTCTCCGGTCCACTGAAAACCCAGCCACTGAATATCTTCTTTAATGGCATCCACATATTCCACATCTTCGGTAACCGGATTGGTATCGTCAAAGCGCAGGTTGCACTTGCCATTGTATTTGCGGGCAATGCCGAAATCGAGGCAAATGGCCTTGGCATGACCTATATGGATATATCCGTTGGGTTCAGGAGGAAAACGGGTATGAATTCTTTTCCCGTTCTTTCCTGCACGAAGATCCTCTTCAACAATCTCTTCAATAAAATTCAGCGATTTGCTATTCTCTGTACTTTCCATCATAAAAATATTAAAAGCCCATTCTTTCAGAACCAACAAAAGTAAAAAAAACTGACCACGGTTATCTATGAGGTGAAAAGATTATTTTTGTAAGGACAAATAAGGCAACCTACTGCTTTAATCATATAATTCAAATTAGCTTATGGGACAACTGGTACTTGAAAACATGGAGTTTTATGCCCGTCACGGCCATTTTGAAGAGGAACAAAAGATAGGCGGCAGATTTGCCGTTGACCTGGTGATTGATACGGACTTCAGCAAAGCTGCCGAAACAGATGATCTGGACGATGCCGTTGATTACAGCCATATCTTTGAACTGGTAAAAGCCGAAATGGAAATCCCATCAAAGCTGCTGGAGCACGTGGCAAAGCGGATAGCAGACAAAGTTTATTCGGCATCGGGCAAAATCAGCAAGGTTAAAGTAACGGTATCCAAGCTGAATCCTGCTATCGGAGGAAGCATGAGCCGGTTCAGCGTAAGTTGCGAAAAATGAAAAAGCAAAAAGGAACATTAAAGCGATGCCCGGCCTGCGGCCGGTTTTTCACCTGCCAGGGCGAGGACGACTGCTGGTGTGAAAAGGTGCGGATCAACCCGCGTGAAATGAAAATCATCATGAACACCTATACGGATTGTTTGTGCCCGAGGTGTCTGAAGAAACATGAGGCAAAATAACAGCTGGCGGATTGCATTTGGTGAGCAGAGCGGATTACTTCGTGATCACGGTGGGGGGTTGTCCTACTCAATAAAATCCTTGGCCCTTCGGGCTGTGGTATTTTTCTTTTGGAACAATAGCAAACTATGGTTTGCATGTCCCAAAAGAAAAAATCCCTACCCGCTATCGCGGGCAAGGATTATATTGAGGTCTCTGGCGGATTTGAACCGCCGTATACGGTTTTGCAGACCGCCGCCTAAC
>CAYTNC010000428.1:0-1972 GCA_964438935.1 uncultured Bacteroidales bacterium | reverse complement strand
TATTTCACGAAAAAAAGGCCCGGCTGTCTAAAATTCCCGGTATTGCCGAAAAACTTGCCACGCTGATTGCTAGCAACAAAAACCTCGACAAGGCCGACCTGGAAATTGAGTTTATTGAAAAGCACCACATTAAAGCCTTGTTTTACCTGGACCCTGAATACCCGGAACGATTGAAACTTTGTGAGGATGCACCGATTGTAATTTATGTCAAGGGGGATGCCATTCTCAGCCGGCAGAAGGTGGTGAGCATTGTAGGCACACGGAATCCTACCGATTATGGCCGGAGCATGACACGCAATCTGGTTGATCAGTTGGCAGCCAGTCACCCCGACATACTCATAGTAAGCGGCCTGGCTTACGGTATTGACATCTGCGCCCACAAAGCTGCCCTGAAAAACAATCTGGACACTGTGGGTGTATTGGGACATGGCCTGTCCACCATTTATCCTTCGGCGCACCGGGAAACCGCAAAGCTTATGGCAGAAAAGGGAGCCCTGGTCACTGAATTCAGGCACGACGAAAAGCCCGAATCGCCCAATTTTGTAAAGCGAAACCGCATCATTGCCGGACTTGCCGATGCCACCATTGTTGTTGAATCAGGTGAACAGGGCGGAGCGCTCATTACTGCGGACATTGCCAATTCATACAACAGGGATGTCTTCGCCTTTCCCGGCCGTGTTGATGACAAGTTTTCCATTGGCTGCAACCGGCTGATCAAAACCAACCGGGCTGCCCTGATTGAAACGCTTGAAGACCTGGAATACCTGATGGGATGGCAACGAGACGACAAGAAGGCAGGAAATATCCAGAGAGAACTTTTTACTGAATTAACCGATGAAGAAAAGTTGCTTATCGAAATCATCCGTCAGGAACCGGCTGCTATTGACCAGGTAGCCATCCGGGGAAACATGCCGGTGAGCAAAGTATCCGCGCTGCTGCTGAACCTTGAATTCAAAGGTATTGTAAAATGCCTGCCGGGAAAAGTCTACCAGCTGACACGATAAGAATAAATCAGGATGAACTGATATTTGTCCTAAAATTGTAACGGGATTTAGGTTATTTTTCAAACCCGTCTGCCCTTGCCTGGACCGATTAGAGGCAGGCAGGTTTTCAAATTATCAAATTATCAAATTATCTCATGTCTTCCTTCATCGACACCCATGCGCATCTCTACCTGCCCGACTTTGACAACGACCGGGACCAGGTCATTGACGCTGCCCTAAAGCAGGGAGTGCAAAAAATCCTGCTTCCAAATATTGACAGCACCAGCATCAGCTCCATGAATAACCTGGCGGATGCCTTTCCCGGTGTTTGTTATGCCATGATGGGACTGCACCCCACATCGGTAAAAGAAAATTACCGGGATGAACTTGAAATAGTTGAAGCGGAGTTAAAAAAGGCAACTTATGTGGGTGTTGGCGAAATCGGGATCGACATGTACTGGGACAAAACCTTCCTTCAGGAGCAACGCAATGCTTTTGCCGCACAGCTTGATCTGTCGCTCCGGCATCACCTCCCGGTGGTGATACATGCACGCGAATCGTTCAGCGAAATTCTGGATGTTCTTGAAGGATATAGAAATAAGGGACTCAAAGGCATATTTCATGCCTATACCGGCGATGTTGACACTGCAAAAAAGGTGACGGGCCTGGGCTTCCTGCTGGGTATCGGGGGTATTCTCACTTATAAAAAATCCACTTTACCCGAGGTGGTTCGTGAGACCGACCTGCACAAGCTGGTGCTGGAGACCGATTCGCCTTACCTCACCCCGGTCCCTTTCCGGGGCAAACGAAATGAAAGCGCATATATTCCTTATATTGCCGAAGCCATCGGACAAATAAAAAACCTACCTTTGAATGAGGTGGCATCTGTAACCACCCAAAATGTACTGAATCTATTTTCACTGGATCATGGTTGAAAACAAAAAGACTTCCATACTGGTCATATATACCGGCGGCACCATCGGCATGGT
>CAYTNC010000427.1:0-1973 GCA_964438935.1 uncultured Bacteroidales bacterium | reverse complement strand
TTTTTTCAAACCCGCGGAAAACCAATAGGTCATGTGGGCATTTACCTGGGCGACAATTCATTCATCCACTCCCCCAGCCGCGGCAAACAGGTTTGCATTGAGTCGCTCAACAGTGCCTATTATAAAAGCCGGCTGGTTGGTTTTGGTTCATTTTTGAATTGATGAAATATTATGGCTGAAACCATAAAAACCAATGCAGCCCGTATTCTAGATTCCAGGGGTATTTCCTACGAGTTGATTGCTTATGAAGTGGACGAATCCGACCTGAGTGCCGGAGCTGTTGCCGCAAAGCTTGGACAGGATGTGGACCAGGTTTTCAAAACACTGGTGCTCCGGGGCGACAAAACAGGGATCTTTGTATGTGTTGTGCCCGGAAGTGCGGAACTTGACCTGAAAAAAGCTGCAAAAGCATCCGGAAATAAGAGTGCATTGATGGTGCACATGAAAGAGATCCTTGAACTTACCGGTTACATTCGCGGAGGGTGTTCGCCGGTGGGTATGAAAAAATCGTATCCTTCCTATATTGATGAAACCTGTGAATTGTTTGATCAGATATATGTTAGTGCCGGCATGCGGGGCCTGCAATTTAAGATCCGACCCGATGACCTGATCGGGATCACTTCAAGTGTTGTTTGTGAATTGATCTGACCATTTTTTTAACACTTTTTTACAAAGAAAAATTGTTTTTATCGTATTATTGATTTTACTTTGTATCTCAAAGTACTTTTTATGGAAAATATTCAGGAACCCATTCAACAACTCAACGAGATCCGTAACCTGATGGAGCGGTCATCGCGGTTTATTTCGCTGAGCGGATTATCAGGCGTATCTGCCGGGATCATTGCACTGATTGGCGCCGGTATCGCTTTTTTCTATCTCGATTTCGACCAACGTTACTTTGACATCAACCGGTATTTCGCTGAGATGTCTTATAAAAGATTCAGCCAATCGTGGTTGTTTGTATTTCTGGATGCTCTGGTTGTGCTGACAGTCGCAGTGGCTGCAGGGATATATTTTACCACACGCAAGGCCCGCCGGAAAGGTTTGAAGGTATGGGACGCTGTTGCCCGGCGGATGCTGATCAACCTGATGATACCATTGGCAGCCGGTGGTATTTTTTGCCTGATACTGGTATACCACCACCTGGTATTTCTGATAGCCCCTGCCACACTGATTTTTTACGGCCTTGCCTTGCTCAATGCAAGCAAATATACCTTTCATGAGATCCGGGTGTTGGGAATTTCGGAGATCCTTTTGGGACTAATGGCATCTTGGCTCGTAGGCTACGGACTACTTTTCTGGGCAGTCGGGTTCGGTGTGCTGCATATATTTTACGGGATGATGATGTATTTCCGTTATGAGGCACCTGAAAAAGCAGATTCAAATTAAAACATGCCGGTTACAACTTTCGTTTTCAGTGACAAACACCATGCACAACAGCAATAAAAAAGAGCCGTGAAAGAGATCATCCACAACTTAAACAGGCAATTCGAAAGTCGCGTAAGGCTTGGCATCATGTCGGTGCTGGCTGTAAACGACCAGGTGGATTTCAACACGCTCAAGGAACTGCTGGATGTAACCGACGGCAACCTGGCCAGTCACCTTACATCCCTTGAAAAGGCCAATATGGTGGAGGTCAGGAAACAATTTATCGGACGCAAACCCAATACCACCTACCTGGTTACAGAATACGGACGAAAAGCCTTCAGTGAACATCTGAATTACCTGGCCCGGCTGGTAAAGAACAGTAAATATAAATAGACTACCTGATGTTGTTTAGTTAGAGCCTTAAATAGCGAGTGTCATTGCGAGTGAAGCGAAGCAATCTCAAAAACATAAGATTAACTTCGTTGAGCTCCGCTTCGCTCCGGTTGCCGCGCTCGTGCCTCGCTCGCAATGACGAAGGATCCTTAACTGAACGATATGGAGAAACATCATTCAAATCAACACGCATACAAGTAACTAAAAACCAA
>CAYTNC010000426.1:0-1975 GCA_964438935.1 uncultured Bacteroidales bacterium | reverse complement strand
TGCGCGTTTTTCTGCAACGCGTTGTTACCGATTACCACTATGTTACTGTTTTTTATGTTTTTAAGCGGCAGGTTTTTCCGGGTGTTTTTAAGCAGTACAATGCTTTCACCGGCAATGTCATAGGCGGTTTTATTGTGCGCGGGTGTTGATACCTCCTGAGTCCCGGCCGGAACAGGAGTTCGCTGGGTAAAAAGTTTCAACCGCAGGATCCTTTTCACCTTGTCGTCAATCACCGAAACAGGTACAAGACCTTCTTTCACCGAATCAACCAGGTTTTTATTGAAATACATGGCCGTTCCCATTTCCACATCCAGACCGTTCATTGCGGCGGCTACCGTACTGTGAGTTCCTCCCCAGTCGGATACAACCGGTCCCTTGAAACCCCATTCACCCTTAAGTATTTTATTGAGCAGGTAATCGTTTTCGCCGCAATAGAAACCTCTGAATTTGTTGTAAGCCGACATTACAGAATAGGCACCGCCTTCGGTAACGGCAGCTTTAAAGGCAGGAAGGTAAATTTCGCGAAGCGTGCGTTCATCCATGTTCACATCCACTGATCCGCGGCGGGTCTCCTGGTTGTTGGCAGCAAAATGCTTTACACATGCGGCAACTCCTGCTTCCTGAACACCCTGCACAAAACTTACGGCAAGCCGGGCATTCAGCATGGGATCTTCGCTCATATATTCGTAAGTACGGCCATTCAGCGGAGTACGGGATATGTTGATGGCAGGAGCCAGCAAGATGTCTTTACCGCGGGTTTTGGCTTCCTCGCCCATAGCCAATCCGCATTCGTACAGCATGGCAGTGTTCCATGTGGCAGCCAGGGCCGATCCGCAAGGGAAGAATGTAGCAGAATCCGAAGTCAGTCCAACCGGTTCCCAGGAGTCTTTGGCAATTTCCTCGCGAATTCCCAGGGGGCCGTCGGTATATTGCAAATCACCAATGCCCAGCCGTTCAATTCCGGGGGAGGTAAATTTACCGTTTCCGCAAAGCAGGTTCACTTTTTCTTCGAGGGTAAGAACCGACACAATGCTGTCAATTTTTCTTTCATCGGCAGCGTTGGTAATATCCACATAGTGCTTCTGTTGTGCCTGTGAGCGGCAACCGCTGGTCAATGTCAATACCGATGCAAGTAAAAGCATGACAAATGTAACAGCCGGCACCCTAAGGATGGAACGGCATTTTTTTGCGGTATTACGTGGTTTCATAAGCTGTGATTATCCGGTTAATATGAATGGGTAAATGTCGGAACATATGAGGAATCTTTCAACCTGCTGGTGATAAAATTCCACATTACCGGCAATATTAAAAATATTGGCGCTGATTACCAAAAGGTTTTGAGGGAAGTGTTGTTAATGGGGTGTTAAAGTAGAGGCAAGAGCCAAGAACCAAGATCCGAGGTTCAAGATGTGGAGAAAAGCGGCAGGGGCAGGGGAGAGGCAGTAGCAGCATGCCGGCAAACCCCGTTGGGGAGCCTCCGGATAATCATTGGGAAATAAAAGTGACGATTTTTACAGATTGTTTTATGGAATACCGCTCCCCGATGGGGTGTGTAAGGGGGTGGAAGCAGCAGTGACAGCATACTGCATCAGTCAAATCCCCGTTCCCCCGCTCGGCGTAGTTTTTGTAACTACGCCGTGTTTAAATTGTGGTCTCCAGACTACCATTCTAATGTTTTCAAAGACCTTTTTTCAATATTCATCTGAAATGAGTAATTTTATATACTATAAATCGCCGTTATGCCAACTGGTTATCAGATTAATGATCAGGAACTGCCATAGAAAACTGTTTGAATGGTAGTCACAGACTACAGCTTAACAAAGGCGTAGTTAAAAAAACTACGCCTAGCGGGGGGAGTTAGAGAAATATCAGCCTTTGAAATAGAACTAAAACTGAGCAAAAATCGTTAAATTTGTAGGAGATAAAAATACGGAGATTATGAACGTAATTGAAAAAAGAGATTATATACATAGCC
>CAYTNC010000425.1:0-1978 GCA_964438935.1 uncultured Bacteroidales bacterium | reverse complement strand
ACTGGAATTGGGAGGCAACAATGCCATCATCATAACTCCCGATGCCAATATGGAATTGGCTTTGCGTGCCGTGGTATTTGGTGCCGTGGGAACCACCGGGCAACGGTGCACCTCCACACGGCGCATTATACTGCATGATTCCGTTTTTGACGAATTCACCGGCAGGCTGGTCAAGGCGTATAAAGGGCTTGTTATAGGGAGCCCACTGGATCCGAAAACACATGTTGGGCCGCTGATTGATAAACAGGCCGCAGACAGTTTTTTCTCAGCCATTGAAAAGCTGAAAGCTGCGGGCGGTAAAATACTTTTTGGCGGAACAGTCTTTGAGAACAAAGATTGTACGTCAGGTTGCTATGTGGTACCCTGCCTGGCTGAAGTGGAAAACCACTATCCCATAGTGCAGGAAGAAACCTTTGCGCCCCTGCTTTATGCAATCAGGTATAAACGTTTTGAGGAAGCGTTGTTATTACACAATGCAGTGCCCCAGGGATTGTCATCGGCCATCTTCACTAATAATCTCCAGGAAGCCGAGGCCTTTCTTTCGCATGCCGGTTCTGATTGCGGCATTGCCAATGTGAATATTGGCACCTCGGGGGCTGAAATAGGCGGGGCGTTTGGCGGGGAAAAAGACACCGGCGGCGGTCGCGAATCGGGTTCGGATGCCTGGAAAGCCTACATGCGCAGGCAGACCAACACGATTAATTACAGCAGTGACTTACCACTGGCGCAGGGGATAGAGTTTAATGTTTAGGAAGAGTATAGAGAGGGACAAGTGACAAGAGACAAGGGACGAGTAAGGCCAACAAAGACTGAGACGAGGGACGAGTAAGAGCAATCGCAAGCCCGCGCTAGAGGCTGTGTAAAAAGTCGTAAAAAGAGAGCGTAGTCGGGAGACTACGCTCAGCGGGCAGGACAATATACAGCACATAACAACTGATCTGAAAATCGAATGCCGAAGATCACAAACAATTGAATTATGAAGATAGGCATATTACGAGAGACAAAAGTACCCGTTGATACCCGGGTGCCGCTGATACCACAACAGTGCAGGATGATCCGGGAAGAGTTTCCGGGTGTGGAGGTTGTTGTTCAGCCTTCATCCACCCGTTGCTATTCCGATGCAGCTTATCGGAAGGAAGGCATTTTGGTTGTTGAAAATCTCGAGGGTTGCGATGTGATGCTGGGTATCAAAGAAGTAAACCCGGCTTCACTGATGACCGAAAAAACCTATTTGTTCTTCTCCCACACCATCAAGAAGCAGCCGCATAACCGGAAGTTGTTGAAGGCTGTTCTCGACAGGCATATTCGGCTCATTGATTACGAAATACTTACTGATAGCCGGGGCATACGCATCATCGGTTTTGGCAGGTGGGCCGGGTTAATTGGGGCATACGAGGGTATGCGCGCCATGTGCATACGAAGGGAAATAGCCGGACTGCCGCAGGTGGCTGAATGTGCCAGTTTGAAAGATCTGATGAACCATGCATCGCGCCTGATGTTTCCGCCGTTGAGAATTGCTGTTACCGGTGATGGCAGGGTGGCCGGCGGCGTGGAAGAGATGATGCTTGCTTTTGGGGTACGGAAGGTGACCGTGGAAGATTACCTGGCAGGTGCATACGCCGATGTCCCTGTTTATGTGCAGCTCGATCCCGAAAAGTACAATAAGCATAAGGAAGGAATGCCATTTGAGCTCATGCACTTTTTCGCACATCCCACAGCGTACGAAAGCAATTTCTTGCGTTTCTGCGGCAATACCGATGTGCTGATTATGGCTGCATATTGGGACCCGCATGCACCGGTTTTGTTTACACCGGAACAGATGAGGCAAAATGATTTCAGGATACGGGTTATTGCCGATATCTCCTGTGACATTAAGGGTCCTATCCCCTCAACCATTAGAGCAACTCATTTTCAAGAACCCTATTACGATTTCAATCCGGCAACCGGAAAAGAAGAAAAGGCCTTCAGCAACGAATCA
>CAYTNC010000424.1:0-1984 GCA_964438935.1 uncultured Bacteroidales bacterium | reverse complement strand
TTTTGTAATAATCAATGGCCGTGGCATAATCGCTTTTATCGAGATACACGTTGCCTATATTGGTGAGCGAGCTTCCGATACCCGACAGGTTTTGCTGCATCGAATCAATCGCAAGCACGCTGAGGTAAGAGTCAACAGCTTTCTGGTATTCACCTGTGTTCCGGTACACGTTGCCCATATTGTTCATCACACCAGCCATGATCTCCTGGTCGTCCACCTTTTCAGCCAGTACCCGGGCACGGTTATAATGGTCAATGGCCATAGGATATGCGCCTTTAAAGTAATTCACATTGCCAAGCAGTTTGCCGGCAACGGCCTGTTCCCTGACATCCCTAAGCTTTGTGGCCAGCTCCATTTTCTTCGAGGCAAAATAACCGGCCGAATCCAGGTCGATCGAATAATACAACACACAGAGTTCCTCATAAACAGCCAGTTTGTCCTTGTCACCGGCTTTCCGGAGGACATGCAGCAGGCTGTCGGTTTCAGCCGAAAAAGCTGTATTTCCCAAAAGGATCAGCGAAATTATCAGCAATAACTTATTCATGTTTCATGATGCTTGTAAACAGGATTCATACTTAAAAGTGACTCAATATACTATGTTTTATCATAAGAATTCCTTTTTTAAGCGGGCAATCTGTTTATCTTTGAAAACAATAAGGATTCCCGATGCTGAAAATTGCCATTATCGAAGACGAAGAGAAATCGCTGGGTTTCATCCGCAGCATCATCGAACAGCATTGCCCTGCAGTGGAAATTATTGGCACCGCCACAAGCGTGCAATCGGCAGTTACCCTGTTAACCAACGTAAAACCGGCACTGGTGCTTTCCGATATTAACCTGCCCGATGGCACCGCTTTTGATATGTTAAGCAGGTTGGATGAAATTGACTTTAAGGTTATTTTCATCACGGCTTTCGAGGAATATGCCATCAAAGCCATAAAATTCAGTGCTCTCGATTACCTGGTCAAGCCCATTGACCCAAATGAACTGGTTAAGGCTGTAAACAAGGCCAAAGAAAAAATAGAGCACGAAAACAACACCCTGAAGTTGAAGGCTCTGTTGTCGAATGTGCGGGATTTCTCCGAAAAGCTCCGGAAAATTGTTTTGAAAACATTCGACAGCATATACGTCGTAGACCTGCAGGATATCATCCGGTGCGAATCGGACAATTCATACACCCTTTTTTACCTGAAAGACAGCCGCAAAATAATGGTCTCCAGTGTGCTTAAGGATTATGACGAACTGCTGGCTGATTCAGGCTTCATACGCGTACACAAATCGCACCTGGTTAACCTCAATTATATTGATAAATTCATTAAATCCGACGGCGGTTATCTCATCATGAAAGATGGCGCCAGCGTCCCCGTTTCGCAGCGGAAAAGAGACATGATCATGGATTTTTTCAATAACCTGCAATAACAAATACTAATTCATCCGCACCGTTTACTGTTTTTCTCCCGGCGTTTAGCAATTCGTCAAGGTTCATCTGACATTTTTATTGAATTATTGTACCGGTAAATTACCTCATTCAATGAATTGTCTGATATGAACCAAATTTCAATTACCATGAAAAAGAATGCAATGCTGCTTATACTGGTCTTCACCTGCATTGGCATGAATGCCCAGTGGAAAAGTTATCCAACCAACGCCAAGTTTGTAACCCACATGTACGAGGACAAACAAGGCAATGTATGGTTTCTCAACAGGGAATCGCTGTCTCGGTCGTGCCTGGTGAAATATAACGGGCAACAGGTGGAAAACCTGAAAACCCTTGATAAGGCAAGAACCGACTGTGTTTTTGAAATGCTCGAAGGTCCCGATGGAAAACTCTATGCCGCTACCATGTACGGACTTGCAGTTTGCGACAACGGCCAATGGAGTGTGAAGGATAACAACAACGGATTGCCTGCCAATCTGGTAAAGGATGCTCATTTCGACAAAAACGGAACATTGTGGTTGTTTCATGCCAAAGGCTTTAATTCAG
>CAYTNC010000423.1:0-2007 GCA_964438935.1 uncultured Bacteroidales bacterium | reverse complement strand
AAGCAAACAATAATGAATTCAATCATGAAGCCGGACTGAAAGTCATTTATGAAATGATCGAATCAGCCCGGAGCAAAATCGGCGCCAGTTACTTTTACTACCTTTTATGGGGATACCTGGTAGCCTTTACATGTGCGGCAGAGTATGTCCTCATTAAGCTCGTAAATTATGCCCAACATTATTTGGTTTGGCCGGTATTTATGGGTGTCGGACTGCTAGTTACGCTGTTTTTTTCTTTGCGGCAGAAAAAAGCCTCGGGCAGCAAAACCTTTATCGGAACAGCCATGATTTATTTATGGAGTGCCTGGATGGTTAGTTTTCTCATTTTTATCGGCTTTGCAAACATCAACCAGGATTATGAAATGATTTTCCCTGTAACCCTGGTTATGTATGGGTTGGGAATCTTTATTGCCGGCGGACTGGTTGATTTTAAGCCGCTGATCATTGGAGCTGTTCTGAGCTGGGTGGCATCTGTAGCAGCATTTTTTTCTCCCTATCAGGTGCAACTGTTGATTGTATTTGTGGCTGTAATTATAGCCTATATCATTCCGGGACATATTCTTAAAAACAAAAGTTTAAAGAGTTAATTTATGTTCAAAGAATTGGATCCGTTGCTGCATTCCCAGCTCAGGTTGTCCATCATGTCCCTGTTGATTTCGGTTAAGTCGGCCACTTTTAATTTCCTGCTTGAAAAAACCGGTGCTACCAGGGGCAATATCAGTGTGCAAATTAAAAAGCTTGAAGAAGCAGGGTACCTGGAAATCGATAAGTCGTTTCAGGACAATTATCCGCTGACCACCTGCCGAATTACGCCCTTGGGTATTGATGCTTTTAAAAGATACGTTGATGCGCTCAGGGACTATCTGGGAAGAGCTTAGTCAGGAGGCCAGGCTCAGCATATGAAAAAGAGCGTAGTCGGGAGACTACGCTCAGCAAAAACTACGCTCAGCTTTTGGTAACAAATTCTTAGCGGCTAAGGGATTAAAATCCGTTTAGAATTTTCCGAATTTGAATGTCACACCGCCGGAAAAGCCATGAAGAATGTCAGTGGGAATATTGTAATCACCCTCGTCAATATCTACATCGGAAGTGTAACGATAATGAGCACCGATACAGAATTTAAAAAACCGGGTGATATTCAATTCCACTTCCACGCCTGGTTCAATAACCATAAAGGCATCTGAAGCTTCAGATTTAAAGTCATCTTCCCAATCATCATTACTATCATTGTCTCTTACCACAGCAACTCCTCCCGCACCTATTAGAATCGGGAATGCTACATGAACTGGATACTTTGGAAAAATAACCGGTTCGAAAAAGAATCCGCCATAACCACCGGCCAGACTGATATCATAACCAGCTGTTTCATCGCGATGCATGTCATTAAAGAAACCGGCTCCCCCGATACCCAGAGTCACAGTGTGACCCATGGTAATGCCACCCCTGGCTCCGAAAACAAAGGCGTCTCTATTCTGTATTTCGGTATATTGCATGGAAATTGCTCCGTAACCGCCCAGGGCATTATTTTTCCCCATCAGCGTCTGTATCTCATCAGAATCCCTGGTATTGGATTCTTCATCTTGTTGTGCAATGACCGAAATTGCCATTGCCAGTATTCCAAAAATCATCATCAGCTTTTTCATAATCATTTATTTATCAGTTGTTATTATTAAAATCTATATTTAATTGACACTCCGAAACTTTGCAGATATATGCTGAAAATCTGTATGGTAGAGTATTCAAAGTAGGGCTTGAAATCGAACCCGATCAGGAAAGGAAATTCAGGGAACCGGTATTCAATTCCAATTAGTCCGTCCACTCCCAGCAGCGGGGTGATTGTTTCATCATCGAGCCTGTATGTGCGGTTAAATACCTGGTAATGATCTGTGCGCCTCAGACCAATGTGGGCACCGTATCCATACTGCACAAAGAGATTGTCCGAAATATTACCAAGGGCAGGCTCAAAGTGCTCCTTCATGATGGAAAAAGTGAATCCCTGTCTGCCGA
>CAYTNC010000422.1:0-2008 GCA_964438935.1 uncultured Bacteroidales bacterium | reverse complement strand
TCTCCTTTGCAGTTTTCTGCTTTCGCGGTCCTCCCATTCAGATTGTACGAGCATACTGATAAACTCATCTGATGTTAAGTTTTGATGGTTATTACTTTCAACGATGGTTTGGAACATCCGCTGCATGCCAAGGAGCTTCATTTGTCCCATTTTTTCAAGTGTTATTGTGTTCATAGTTTTATTGAGATATGTTTATTGATGATTATTGTAATAAGAAGCTCCCCTAATATTTTCATGCAGAGGAAGGGGTTGCTGAACGGGAACTTCATCATCAAAAGGTAATAGATCGTGCTTGCTTTGTATGATGCGTTCTATGATTTTGTAGTTATAGGTATTAAAATGAGTGGCCCGTTTGCAGGCATTAATCAGGCGCTGACGTCCGATCTTTTTGTCAAATGAAAGTATCCCCACACAGCTTCGGTAAGCTTGTTCCGGGTAAACTTTCGCTTCAAGAACTTTCTTTATAAAGGCTTCTACTACCGGATCTATGGTTAAAGCCCATCGGATAAACTTATCCGGACTCCATTCAGCAATGAACTGATGTTGGGAAGGCAGGTGCTCTTTTATCGAAGTATATCCGTATTTTTTCAGGTTCCTCGAATGAAAGGCTATTCGTTCATTTTTAAAGTAAATGCTGACACTGGAAAGTGTACAGGCAATGGTTACTTTATCACCGATATATTGGTAAGGTACGCTGTAATAATGTTTATCCCTTGATAGTTGAACATGGCTGGTTTTAAGCACTGTTGCATAGGAGTATTCTTTGATCTCGTATCGCTGCGAAGGTAATGGTGATAATGTACTACGCTCTTCCGCTTCAAAACGGTCACGACGGCTGTAATCACGTCCCTGGAAGCGTTCGCCGTTGAGCTTTTCCAAAAGTTCCCAAATTGCCTGATTCAGTTCTTCAATGCCATAAAATACTCTGTTACGAAGTGGAGCAAAAATGCGTGAGTAAACAAAGCTTACATGCTTTTCAACAAGTGCTTTATCCCTCGGTTTTCTGCTTCGCGTTGGTAAGACGGCTGTTCCATAATGGTTAGCCATTGCCAGATAGTCTTCATTAAGCTCTGATTCATAACTTGAAGCTTTTGTAACTCCTGATTTAAGGTTATCACATACCAGAACCCGGGGAACTCCTCCAAAGTAATGCAAGGCATTTTGGGTGGCTTTTATAAACTGTTCTTTCTTCTGACTGGGTAATGCTTCAACATAAGTAAGCTGGCTGCATCCAAGAGTGCTCAGAAAAATCTCAACATCTTTGACTTCTCCGGTTTGCGCATTTACCACAGAAAGCTTTTTACCTGTAAAATCAATGTAGAGTTTATCACCTGCAATATGCTCAAAATGCATGGTGACCTTCTGATGTTTGAAGTACTGTTGAAGATGATAACAAAACTGAGAGTAACTATATCCATCAGGATGCATTTGCTTGTATTCTCCCCAAAGGACCCACCGGTTTACTCCGGGATTCTCCATTTGCTTTTTATATGTCGGCAATAAATCATCAAGATGATCATATCGCTCGGGGTTTGGCTGATCAGGTGGGGCAAAAAGCTCCTCTAACTTCCCGTCTTCCATCAGCAATAACTTATCCGGGGGCAACCCGTTAATCTGTATCAGTTGTAAATACTTCTTTACTGTATTACGTGATATCTTAAGGGTAGCAGCAATCCCCTGTTTGCTTTCTCCGTTTTGAGATAACCTGATTATTTGTTTAATAACATTCATGTTAGTAAGCTTTCCTGCCATCTTGATAAGGTTTTTGATTTGCCCTTAAAGCAAATCAAAAAACAACAGGAAAGTCTCACAGAGGTGGTCAACATGTGCCGGAATGGCGCATATTGATGGTCAACATGCCGTTCTGGCATATTTGACCACCCTAAAAGTACCCGTACTAACTGGCATTTAACCTATTAGCTAACCTTATCCAACCAGGTGGTCAACATGGCCGGAATGGGTGGTCAGCTTGCGCCGGAACGGTGGTCAACATGCTCCGGAATATACA
>CAYTNC010000421.1:0-2017 GCA_964438935.1 uncultured Bacteroidales bacterium | reverse complement strand
ACCAAGTTGGTGCAAATCCTCACCAACCTGCTCAACAATGCTTTCAAATACACCCACGAAGGTTCCATTACCTTTGGTTATACCCTGAAAAAGGACAAGATCGGATTTTTTATTACCGATACAGGAATTGGCATTGCTCCCGAAAATCACAAAATTATTTTCGATCGCTTCCGGCAGGCCGATACAAGCTTTACACGCAGTTACGGCGGAACCGGACTGGGCCTTTCCATTTCAAAATCATTCACAGATCTCCTCCATGGCAATATCTGGGTAGAATCGGACCTGGGTAAAGGTGCCACGTTCCACCTGCTGCTTCCCTGTCAGTATGAATATCATGAAGGCGTTACCTCCGAAATACAAACCGTCGTTTCCTTCAACAGGGAAATTTCCATACTCGTGGCCGAGGATGAAAAAAACAACTATCAGCTCATCAAAACTTACCTGAACGATGCCTGCATTACCCTTATCCATGCCGCTAACGGCAGGGAAGCTGTTGACTTCTGCCGGAACCACAAAGCAGTCGACCTGGTTTTAATGGATATTAAAATGCCTGAGATGGACGGCATTACCGCCATGCTCGAGATCCGTAAACTGCTTGATGTGCCTTTTATAGCGCAAACGGCTTATGCGCTGGAATCAGAGCGTCAGCAATTGCTAAAAGTCGGGTTCAACGATTACATTTCCAAACCCATCCGGAAAGAAATCCTTATTGAAAAGGTGATTAAATGGACCAGCCGGGAAGTGGTGTAACATGGTTCTGTCACACTGAGCCTGCCACCGCTCGGCGAAGTCTCCTGACTTCGTCGCCACCCACATTACCCAGCGAAAATAATATTACATCGTCAGCATGCATCCGGGAGCTTCGCCCCGAACCCCACTTACTTCTTTGTCTTAACACAAAGAAGTAAGCAAGAAAAGTCAAGACAAAACGAACCCCTGGCTAGTCCCGGCAAGCCCTCTACGTTTTGTCGGGCCACCGCACGGTGTTTGTGGGTAAGCTGTGCTACCTATTGAAACCTGCTCATGTTACATATTTTTTAAAAATAGCCCTTACATGATTGTCTAGCATTGAGATTGAGCATTGTTGCAGCGCCCTTGAAAGAGGGCGATCCGCCTCTGAGAAAAGGCGTGAAGAAAATCAATTCAACGCAGGCCTGCCTGCCTGGCTAGGGCTGTGTGCGGCAGGCAGGCTTGCCTGCTTAACAGATGCTTATAAGAAAATATGTTTGAGGCCGGTTCGTACGGCCGAGTTTATTTTCTTGTGTAGCGCATGAATTGATTTTTAGCCTTTTATCAGCAGCGGCGGCTCTTTTGGTCACTTTTTACTCACTTCGTTCGTGAGATCGCTTCGCTTAGTTCAGCTGTAGGGAAAAGTGACAACAAGAAGGTAAAAATAACGCACCTGTCATTAGTAACCCGTCGAAGCATGTGACCAACTGAAACTTCAATAAAACATCATTACTTTACCCCTGTGCGGGCCACAAAAGCCTTCGGGTAACCCAATGCCTTCACCTGCTCCAGATAAACCCTGGCATCATCCTGATTTTCAAATTCCCCGGTTGTATACCGGCAGAACCCGTCGGCTCCCCGGGTTGCCGAAACTTCAGACAGATTGCTGAAACGGGTCAGGTCAACTACCGGTCCCGGAACTGCCATCACCTGAATGGTGTAATTGGGAATCACAGCCTTGCCCCTCACAAAGGCATCGCGGTAACCCCTGGCAGTAAGCCTTTCCTGTTCCTTCTGAGCCTCTGAAAACAATGCCGTTGCTGCTGTTGTATACCGGTACCACTTGTCGGCTCCCAGTGTAATAGTCACTCCTGATAACCCTTCAAAAACCGCAGGATCCGATGCCTTTCTCAATGCCATAAACTGAACCGTATAGGAACGGGCGTTTTCAAGGTCAATAGCAGCCGCAGCAGCAGTGGCAGTAGCAGTAACGGGCGTTTCAATAAGTGTTTCTTCTATTTTTTCTGCTACTGCTACTGCTACTGCTGCTTCTTCTACTGCTACTGCT
>CAYTNC010000420.1:0-2017 GCA_964438935.1 uncultured Bacteroidales bacterium | reverse complement strand
ATCAGCAGCGGCGGCTCTTTTGGTTACTTTTCCAGCTGTAGGGAAAAGTGACAAATAGGTTCGGGGCGAAGCTCCCGGACGAAACTTATTATGTACAATCTTGGAATGATTCCTTGCCAAACGAATTTTTGAATACTACCACCTGAACAAAATAATCCTTACCTTTATTCAGTTATATAAGTTAACCAAATCTGTGGTTTCATGTAAATCTTTGGCTCATGAGAAAAATATCTGTCTTTTTAATTCTTTTTGCGTTAACAGCAACTTTTGCATTCAGCCAGTCGGCAGTTAAAGCAACCATCCGCCTTAAAAACGGCAAAACCATTGAGGCACATCATTTTGGCAAGCTGGTATGTGAATCAAACCGGTCAGCTCATAATTTTACCATACTCCGTGGCAAGTTTCACGATACGCACACCGAGATCAGTGATTACAAGGACATTGCAAAACTCTCGTTTGCAGGGTTTACAGCTGCTCCGGCTCCTTCCGTAGGCAATCAGAAAGGCACCATCAACGTTCTTAAGAAAAACGGCGTCAGCGTGGCGCTTGAGCAGGCCGAGCTGGTCATGTCGTGCTTCAGTCCTGCCGATCGCTACAACGAAATCCACGTGCAGGTCCTCAACCCGCTTACAGATGAAAAGACGGATGTGGCCGTGGAGATGCGGAATATTGAATCAGTAACCTTTTAGGGTTCTTTCCAATCGCCATAGTCTTTGATGAGCGTGATGAGCTCTTCAACCGCTTCCGATTCGGGTACACCCCGTTTAACAACCTCTTTCGATTTATACAGGGTTATTTTTCCTTTACCGGAACCCACATATCCATAATCGGCATCGGCCATTTCTCCGGGACCATTTACAATGCACCCCATCACGCCTATCTTCAAACCTTTCAGGTGCGAGGTAGCTGCCTTAATGCGGGAGAGTGCTTCAATCAGGTTAAAGTTGGTGCGCCCGCAGGAGGGACATGATATGTATTCGGTTTTCGACATCCTGGCCCGTGCAGCCTGCAATATGCCAAGTGAAACCGAATGAATCTGCTGCTGTGGCAACGGGTATTCATTGGTCAGCCAGATGCCATCGCCAAATCCTTCAATAAAGGCACCGCCCAAACTGGCAGCGGCATGCAACATGAAATCCTCCTCGCTTTTGTCGTGAAGATGCAGCCTGAAAATGACGGGGACATCGCATTGCGCACTATCCAGTGTCTGTCGCAGCCATCTGAGCTCATGTTGTACCTTTTCCGCCGATAGTTCATAAACCAGCACGGCGGAAAGATCCGCGTTCAGCTTATCCAGGAACTCCCCGGTAAGCTCATTGGAAGTTGCATGTAACAGATTGACATGATTACCCGAGTCATCCAGGCCGTAAACCAAAGGAGGCAGATTCCCTCCAATAGGACCGGTTTTGCGTGTGACCCTGCGGCTATAATCGGTTTGCAGCTTATTCTGTTCACCTGTTCTTGTATTTTGCAATGGTGAACCCGTAAAATCAACCAGTTTACGGGCAACCGGAATTTCGGCTTCAGGTTCCTCGGTTAACGAAACCCGTATGGTATCTCCCAGTTCGTCGGCCAGCAAAGTGCCTATGCCCACGGCCGATTTAATTCTACCATCCTCCCCTTCCCCGGCTTCGGTGACACCCAGGTGAAGCGGAAAATGCATGTCTTCCCGGTCCATTTTTTCTGCCGTTAGCCGCGTGCTTTGAATCATCACCCGCACATTGCTGGCTTTCATCGACACCACTACCTGGTCAAATTGTTTTTCCCTGCAGATCCTCAGGAATTCCATGGCCGACTCGGCCATGCCTTCGGGCGTATCGCCATAATGATCCATAATTCGCTCCGACAGGGAGCCATGATTAACGCCTATTCTTACAGCAGTATGATTGGTTCTGCAAATTTCCAGCAATTCGTAGAATTTCCCGATGTCGGCAAAATTGCCCGGGTTGACGCGCACTTTGTCCACGTGTGCTGCTACCTTCAGGGCAATATCCGGGTTGAAATGCACATCGGCAAT
>CAYTNC010000419.1:0-2017 GCA_964438935.1 uncultured Bacteroidales bacterium | reverse complement strand
CGACACTTGAATGTTATCCAAAAAAAATTACTTTTGCTGAGCATTTTTATTAACTAAATTTCTTTTTATCGTGGATATATTTGACAAGATTAAAAAGAGCAGAGGTCCCCTGGGTCAGTACCAGCAGATAGCTCATGGATATTTCATGTTTCCCAAACTCGAAGGTGAAATAGGTCCCCGCATGAAGTTCAGAGGCAAGGAAGTGTTGAACTGGAGCCTCAACAACTACCTCGGGCTTGCCAATCTTCCTGAGGTTCGTCAGGCTGATGCCGAAGGTGCAAAAGAATACGGCATGGCCTATCCAATGGGTGCCCGCATGATGTCGGGACAAACCAGCAAACACGAGGAGCTGGAAAACCAACTGGCCGAATTTGTTGGCAAGGAGGATGCATTCCTGCTGAATTACGGCTACCAGGGTATGATTTCCATTATCGATTCGGTACTTGGAAGAAATGATGTGGTTGTTTATGATTCGGAATCACATGCCTGCATAGTTGACGGATTGAGATTACACATGGGAAAACGTTTTGTGTTCCCTCACAACAATATGGAAAAGCTTGAAAAAGAGCTTGAAAGAGCAACCAACCTGGCAAATGAAACCGGTGGTGGTATCCTGGTTGTTACTGAGGGCGTTTTTGGTATGGCAGGCGACCTGGGTAATCTGAAAGCCATTGTTGAGCTCAAGAAAAAATTCAGTTTCAGATTGCTGGTTGATGATGCACACGGTTTTGGTACCATGGGTAAAACCGGTGCCGGAACAGGCGAACACTTTGGCGTTCAGGATGAAATTGACCTGTATTTCAGCACATTTGCCAAGTCAATGGCCGGAATTGGTGCTTTTATTGCTGCCAATGAGGATGTGGTGAATTTCCTGCGCTACAACATGCGCTCGCAAACTTTTGCCAAATCACTCCCCATGCCTATGGTTATTGGTGCATTGAAAAGAATGGAATTGATAAAAACCAGACCAGAGATTCGTGAAAAACTTTGGACCGTTGTTAAAGCACTACAAGCAGGTTTCCGGGCTAAGGGCCTGAACCTGGGCAATACGGAATCTCCGGTAACACCGGTATTCCTTTCAGGTTCAATAGCTGAAGCCACCAATATAGTTATCGACCTGCGCGAGAATTACAAAATCTTCTGTTCCATGGTGGTTTACCCTGTGGTTCCCAAAGATGTGGTCATGCTCAGAATCATCCCGACCTCTGCTCATACTTTGGAAGATGTGGAATACACAGTAAATAGTTTTGCTGAAGTTCAGGAAAACCTGAAGGCCGGTAAATACAAATCCGATAGAATAGCATCCCTGTTGGGATAATACCACAATAAACCGGGATTATCCCGGCTATGTCAACATGATGAGTCCCGCCACTGGCGGGACTTATTTTTCAGTAAGCTATTTTTTTATTTGCTATTCAGGGCAGCATGCCTCGACTTGATTCCCAGGTACCCGCCGTGATGGCGTTTGGCATAGTCAGCCGCAGAAAATCCAATTCGCTTCATCATCAGCACAACCAGGGCATCTCCTATTGCAGTCATAACTGTTGTGGATGTTGTAGGTGTCAGTCCGAGCGGACACACTTCCTGTGGATGACCTGTAGAAATGGTCACCTCAGCACGATGTCCCAATTCACTATCGATGTTGCCCGTTATTACAATGATCCGGGTGTTGTATCCCAGATTTTTTACCAGTTCACAAAGCTCAATGATCTCCAGCGTTTTTCCTGAATTGGAAATGAGCAACAGGATGTCTTTTTTCTGGATCACACCCAGATCTCCATGCTGTGCATCTGATGGGTGCAGAAATACGGCCGGAGTACCGGTTGCGGAAAATGTAGTGGCAATGTTCAGGGCAATCTGTCCGGCCTTGCCCATACCACTGGCCACCACCTTGCCTTCGTTCTTATGAACGGCTTCGTATATCAGATCACAGGCAGCCTGATAATTATTGGTCACCGGAATATTGAGCACCGCTTTTGCTTCGGCTTCAAAGATCTTTCGTACCTCTTCAGTCATT
>CAYTNC010000418.1:0-2040 GCA_964438935.1 uncultured Bacteroidales bacterium | reverse complement strand
AGCCTGTTGAAGTTGATACTGAGCGGAGCCGAAGTTGATACTGAGCGGAGCCGAAGCATGGCATATGCATCATTGAGCTTGTGTGTCATACAACTTTAAACTAAATTTACTAAAAGCATCATTATGAAATTCCGTTATGGTATCGACCGCATGACGCCGGGCCTGGCATTGGAACTGTGCCGGGACACTGTTCAGGGCGAACTTACACCCGCGGTGATTGAAAAAATAAGGAACAACCGCAACGCTGTGGAAGACATTGTAGCCGGATCGGAATCCGTTTATGGCATCAACACGGGTTTCGGCCCGCTCTGCACCACGCAGATCTCCGCCGAAGATACCCGCAGGCTTCAGCACAACCTGCTGCTGAGTCATGCTGTGGGAGTGGGCGATTACATCCCCGAAGAGATCAGCAGGCTCATGATGATCCTTAAAGTACATTCCCTGGCCTTTGGCTTTTCAGGTATTTCAATCCACACCCTCAACCGCATCCTCTGGCACATCGAAGAGCACATCACCCCCTGCGTTCCCGCACAGGGATCGGTGGGTGCCTCGGGCGACCTGGCTCCCCTGGCCCACTTGTTTCTGCCCCTGATCGGGTACGGACAGGTAATGGTAAAAGGCAGAATCACCCCCGCTGAATCGGCGCTGAAGGGTCACAGCCTCAGTCCGCTTGCACTGGGCCCCAAAGAAGGACTGGCCCTGATCAATGGCACCCAGTTTATGGGAGCACATGCGGTGAAATTCATCGAACGCTTTCAGAACTGCCTCGACCATGCCGACATCATTGCCGCCATGAACCTCGAGGCCATGCTCGGATCGGTAAAGACCTTTGACGAGGCCCTGCACCAACTGCGGCCATACGAAGGCACACAATACGTGGCAGCGCGTATGCGCCTGCTTACAGCCAATTCCGAAATTGTTGAATCGCACCGCAATTGCCACCGTGTACAGGACCCCTATTCGCTGCGTTGCATACCCCAGGTACACGGCGCCTCGCGCAATGCCTACCTGCACCTGAAGCAAATTATCACCACCGAGCTGAATTCGGTAACCGACAATCCCATCATCTTTAGCAAAGACAAAGCGGTAAGCGGCGGCAATTTTCACGGGCAACCCATTGCCATGCCACTCGACTATGCTGCCGTGGCGGCAGCAGAACTGGGTAACATAGCCGACCGCCGGATATACCTTTCGCTCATGGATACCATTGAGGGACTTCCCAAGCTGCTCATGAAAGAAACCGGGCTGAATTCAGGCTTCATGATACCGCAATATACCACGGCAGCCCTGGTGAGCGAAAATAAAACCCTTTGTTTTCCGGCCAGTGCCGACAGCATTCCCACTTCACTGGGACAGGAGGACCACGTGAGCATGGGCTCCATCAGCGCCCGGAAAGCCTTGCAGATTGTTGAAAACCTCGAAAAGATACAGGGTATCGAACTTTTCTGTGCCGCACAGGGGTTCGATTTCCGTAAACCATTGAAATCAGGTCCGCTCATCGATGCCTGCCATGCCCATGTGCGCACGCAAATACCGCATATCGACAGCGACGTTTTCCTGGGCGATTACATTGCCACGGCCATTCAGATGATCCGGAAGCATGAGCTGACTCAACTCACCGGCACATTGGCAGCCGAAAAGAAATTCGACTTCAAAAACAACAACCATGAAGTATTCGGAATTTATTGAAAGGTACGCGAGCCATCCGAATTACAGCGCACCCACCGGGAACACGCTGCATGCCCTTTCGTGGCAAACCGAGGCCCCGCTGCGCATGTTGCTCAACAACCTGAACGCGGAAGTTGCCGAAGACCCGGAACACCTGATCGTATATGGGGGAACCGGGCAGGCCGCCAGAAACCCCGAAGCGGTGCGCGACATCATCCGCCACCTGCTTACCCTGAAAGACGACCAGAGCTTGCTGATCCAGTCGGGTAAGCCGGTCGGCATCATCCGCTCACACCCCCAGGCACCCCGGGTGCTCATTGCCAACAGCAACCTGGTACCTGCCTGGGCCACCTGGGAATACTTCAACCAGCT
>CAYTNC010000417.1:0-2042 GCA_964438935.1 uncultured Bacteroidales bacterium | reverse complement strand
ACTGCTCCCTCGAAGATTTTGACTTAAATAAAGGTAAAACCGCCCTGCTGTTCGGGGCGGAATTGAACGGCCTGTCTCCACTGGCCCTGGACATGGCCGATGAATATGTTAAAATACCCATGGCCGGTTTCACAGAAAGCCTGAACATTTCGGTAACCGCGGCTCTTTTCATCCACCACCTCACCAGTAGGCTCCGGAAAGATCCTACTATGAACTGGAATTTAACTCACGATGAAATACAGGAAATCAAGCTGAGCTGGCTGCGGAATACCATAAAAAAATCGGGGCTGATAGAAAAGAAATTTTTTGAAAGTCAATAAGTTAATAAAAACAATCGCTCCTGAAATTCATGCCGGAAATGATTCGCAATCATTTTTTTTATATATTTGACGAGAATTTTGACGAATTTACCATACCCTTTGACGAAATATACTTTTTATGAATTGTATAGTTATCGATGACGACCTGATGTCGAGACGGATTGTTGAGGAATTCATTTCCCGTACCGACCAGCTTCGACTCCTGGCATCTTATGAAAATGCCGTAGATGCTATCAACGCATTCAACGGAGATGAGGATATCGACATGATCTTTCTCGATATTGAAATGCCTGAAATGAGCGGTATTGATTTCCTGGAAACGCTGACCAATCCCCCTCAGATCATCATCATTTCGTCGAAAGAGAAATACGCGCTCGACGCTTTCAACTACGACGTAACGGATTACCTGCTGAAGCCCATTTCATACAGCCGCTTCTTCAAGGCCATCAATAAAGCCAACGTCCGTTTTAAAAACAAGGTGGATACCAAGGAGAACGAAATTTTCATTAAGAAGAATTCCGCCCTGGTACGCCTTAAATACGAAGACATCCTCTGGGTTGAAGCACTGGAGAATTACGTTATTTTCAACACATTTAACGAGAAATTCACCATTCACTTCACCATGAAGGCTGTTGAAACAAAACTGCCCACCAATAAATTCACCCGGGTTCACCGCTCGTTCATTGTGAATACCAGCCGTATCAATGTCATTGAAGACAATTCGGTGATCATTAAAACCCAGGAAGGTACCAAATCCATTCCAATTGGAAAGTCATACCGGGATAAGCTTCTGAAAGACATCAACCTGATAATTAAATAGGTGCGGCAAGGTTTTTGCCACCCTGTTTTTGAAACGTGAGCATTGAGGTTTGGTGGTGATGAAATACAAAAACATATTTACTGTACTGATTATCTGGATTGGCTTTCTTCAACCAGGCCCGGTAATCGCATGTCGTAAGATTACACTGCCTGAATCAGAAACTGCGCTGAAATTGCTGCTTTCGGAAATATCCGTCAGCCATACCGACGAAAGCAACCTGGCTGTTGCCGACAGCTTTGCCAATGTACTTGCTGAAGCCCTGAAAATACCCGGATCATTCGAATACCCTTTTGATCAGCTGAAATCCATCGGAAAGGTAACTTCTTCCGATAAGAAAATCAGGCTGATTACCTGGAACATCCCCCTGCAAGACGGCACCCATATTTATTATGGCTTTCTGGTCAGCAGGGTATCCGGGAAAGAGCCAAAGGTTTTCAAGCTCACCGACAACAGTGACAACTACCTTGATGCGGCAACAGAAAGCGGAAGTCCGGCCAACTGGTACGGCTGCCTGGTTTACGAAATTGTGGACATGAAATCTGCCGGCGAAACCCTTTATACCCTGCTTGGTTACGACCCCAACAACCTGTTCACCTCAAAAAAACTGATTGATGTGCTGTGGTTTAACCCGGCCGGTGATCCGGTTTTCGGTAAACCGGTATTTCGCCTGGCAAAAGGTATTCAAAGTCGCGTTGTGTTTGAGTATTCCGCCAAAATTCAAATGAGCCTGAAATGGAACGAGCGGATGAAAATGATCGTCTTTGACCACCTCTCCCCTTCCCGGCCTGCGTTTACAGGCAATTACGAACATTATGGTCCCGACTTTTCCTATGATGGCTTTCGCTTTGAAAAAGATGCCTGGGTGCTGGTGGAAAAGCTTGATATGAGAAACTAGAACCAAG
>CAYTNC010000416.1:0-2050 GCA_964438935.1 uncultured Bacteroidales bacterium | reverse complement strand
AAATAACGGTGTTGTCCTGAACCTGGGTGAAGTCGCCAATGTAGCACTGGGGATATATCTTCACATTGTTACCAAGTGTTACTCCCGGACCTATGTAAGAAAAGGCGCCAATATAAACGTTTTCACCTGTTTTGGCTGTAGGATCAATGAATGAAGGTTGTTCAATTCCCATCTTCTCTGGGACCATTTTGGTGTAAAGCTCAAGAAGTGAAGTGAATGCGTCATATGCGTTGTCAACCCGGATCAGGGTGGGCTTAACATTCCCGTCAACGGGAAGATCCTTGTTGATCAGAACAATGGAAGCTTCCGTTGTGTAAAGGTACTTCTCATATTTTGGGTTGGCCAGGAAAGCCAGGGTGCCTTTTTTGCCTTCTTCTATCTTGGAAACATCTGTAACAACTTCGTCAGGATTTCCGATCAGTTCACCTTTGGTAAAATCAGCAACAATTTTAGCGGTAACCTTCATGCGTATTTAATTTTCGCCGGGCACAAAATTAGTAATTTAACCCAAGATCTTTGGGGTAACACAGGAAATATTTTTTCTTGGTCTCCATAAGGTTTTGCAGATGAAATATATCAGAGGCCTCGGAGAGGTCTTTCATTTCACCGGTATTGTATGAGATCCGGATGGTATCGGACTTTTCGCTGTAAGCCTTATTGGCGATCAGGCCCGAGAAAACCAGGTAATCGGTTTCCTGCCGGTTCATCCGGTATTTTTTACCTGCCGCATTTCTGAGTTCATCAAGCCTGTTTTCGCTGAAAGGCTCATCACTGGTTTTAACTCTTGGGAGGATCCGCCGGGTAAGATTCCCCGACATGGTTGAAAGCAGCCTGTCGGGATGCGTCATCCACGATTTTGCAGATGCCATGACGTCATCGTCATCCAGGTTTGCAAAGTGGTGGAGTACTTCCTGCCGGGAGGTTTCCAGTTCTTTTTTCCGGATACTCTGTTTCAGAAAGTAATTCAGGGAGGCTGTGGCAAAGAGACCGGGATCGGTAACTGCTATTTCTTTGGCTCGTTTCAGCAGTTTAACGAGCAGGTTTTCAGCTGCAATTACGGTTTTGTGATAGTATACCTGCCAATACATGAGACGCCGGGCAATCAGGAATTTCTCAATGGAATAAATGCCCTTGGCTTCAACTACCAGTTGTCCGCTGACCACGTTGAGCATTTTAATGATTCTTTCGGTGCCAATGGTGCCTTCGGCAACGCCTGCATAAAAGCTGTCGCGCATGAGGTAATCCATCCTGTCCATATCCAATTGCCCCGATACCAGCTGGTGCAGGAACTTCTTGCCGTATTTGTTATTAAAGATGCGGATGGCCAGGTCGAGCCTTCCCCCGAATTCCTCATTCAGGTTGTTCATCAGCATCACCGTAAGGCTTTCGTGTGAGATACCGGGTATGATGCTTTCTTCAAGTGCGTGGGAAAATGGCCCGTGCCCTATGTCATGAAGCAGGATTGCTGCAATAACCGCTTCAGCTTCTTCCTCGGAAATATCGGTTCCTTTTTGCCGCAAATTCTCAATAGCCAGGCTCATCAGGTGCACGGCACCCAGGGCATGCTGAAAGCGGGTATGGGTGGCGCCGGGATATACAAAGCTGGTGAGGCCAAGTTGCTTGATCCGGCGCAGTCTTTGCAGGTAGGGGTGTTCCAGCAGATCAAAAATGAAATCAGTGGGAATGATGATGAATCCGTGTACCGGATCGTTAACGATCTTTCGTTTGTTCATGTTAACAGAAGCAGCTGGCATGTATCCTGATCAAATTACGGGATGGGGTACAAATTACTGAATAATCCTTCATATAATCAACAGGTTTTATCCTACACTTTTGCACTGTTTTGCATATTCAATAATTATTTATTATCTTTGCAACGAATTTTATCAGGGTAGGGGACACTTCAGTCCCCTATTTTATTAGGACTGCCCGACCATGATTAAAGCTGCATTGATCAGAATTTACCTGGAGGAAGAGCTGGCTCAAAGCGGGAAATTCCTGGTGGACGTTACGGTGAGCACCGGAAACAAAATTGCGGTGTACATGGACA
>CAYTNC010000415.1:0-2054 GCA_964438935.1 uncultured Bacteroidales bacterium | reverse complement strand
GCAACACGCTCCGGTTCAGGCTCATGGTGAGTGGGCCGGAGATCTTTTACAAAAACCTCATCTTCCTCTTCCGGTTTTTCATGGTCTGCGCCATGCGGCATATCGGTAAGTGAAACCGTTTCAAGTTTTTCTCTCTTGTTGCGTAAATTCAGTTTCTCCGACTCTTTTTTCGCGTTAAGGTCAGTACTAAATTCCTTTAACAGCAGCTCATACTGTTCTGAAGTGATTTTTTCATTCGGACTCGAATCAATCTTCACTCCTTTCTTATGCAGGAAATCCACAATAGTGGATATGCCCACATTGAGCTCCCTGGCAATCTTATTTAATCGTGTAGTTTTAGTATCTGACATCCGCTGATTTTAGTTGTTTTTGCAAAGCCAAAATTAGTAAATCATTCAATACAAAATAATCTGTTGAACTATTCAAATTCAGCCTTCAGTATTTTGAGAACTTCTTTAATGGTTTCCTCTTCCAGGTCGGTGCGTTTAACCAGGTCGTCAATATTCAGGTTCAGAACACTTCGGGCCGTGTCGCAGCCGATAGCTTTCAACTCGTCAATGATCCAGCCGTCAATTTCATCGGAAAACTCATCGAGATTCACATCTTCCTCATCTGCCAGATCGGTCTCGCGGTAAACATCAATCTCATAGCCGGTGAGCTGGCTGGCCAGTTTGATATTCAGTCCGCCCTTCCCGATAGCCAGTGAAACCTCATTGGGTTTAAGGTACACGTCCGCTTTCTTGTTCTTCTCATCGATCTTGATGGATGATATCTTGGCCGGACTTAGGGCCCTCGTAATAAACAACTGCAGGTTATTGGTGTAATTGATCACATCAATGTTTTCATTTTTCAATTCCCTTACTATGCCATGAATTCTTGAACCCTTCATACCAACGCAGGCGCCTACAGGATCAATGCGCTCATCATACGACTCAACAGCAACCTTGGCTCTTTCACCAGGGATGCGAACAATCTTCTTAATGATGATCAAACCATCAAATATTTCAGGAACCTCAAGTTCAAACAATCGTTCCAGAAAAATTGGCGATGTGCGCGAAAGAATTATCAATGGTGTATTGTTCCTCATTTCAACCCGCACTACAACAGCCCTGATGCTGTCGCCCTTGCGGAAATAATCGGTGGGTATCTGCTCGGTTTTGGGCAGAATCAGTTCATTACCCTCTTCATCAAGCACCAGAATTTCCCTTTTCCAAACCTGGTAAATCTCGCCGGTAATAATGTCTCCAATGCGGTCGCGGTATTTCTGAAATATGTTGTTCTTTTCAAGCTCGAGGATCCGTGCGGTCAAATTCTGACGAAGTGCCAAAATAGCACGTCTTCCAAAATCCAACAGTTTTACCTCATCGGTAACCTCTTCACCCACCTCATAATCCGCATCAATTAATTTGGCCTCAGCAAGTGAAATCTGCTGGTTCGGATCAGTAACCTCTCCGTTTTCCACCACTTCCCGGTTTCGCCATATCTCAAAATCGCCTTTGTCAATATTGATAATGATATCATAATTGTCAGCCGACCCGTACATTTTTATCAGCATGCCGCGGAAAACATCTTCAAGCACACTCATCATGGTGGCCCGGTCAATGCTTTTAAGTTCCTTAAACTCCGAAAACGTTTCGATCAAATTAAGGTTTTCCATTTTTTATTTTACTTTTTTAAACTAATTATAACTTTTGCAGTTTTAATCTCATCAAACTTCAGCTCCAGTATGAGCGGTTCTTTTTTCTTCTTACCCGTTTTGCTGTCCTTAACTGTTTTCTCCGCCTCCAGCCTGATGCCGCCCTCAGGGAAAACTTCAGCGAGCTTGCCGGTAATCTTGTTCCCATCGGTTTTTACCACATCCAGCATGCTGCCCAGGTTTTTCTCGTACTGAACCGGTAATATAAGTGGTTTACCAAGCCCGGGTGAAGACACTTCCAGTTCAAAATCCTCAACCTCACGATCCAGCTTGCTCTCCAGGAATCGGCTTACCTGTATGCACTCATCCAGCGTAACTCCTTTCAGGCTGTCCATGTACACCGCAATTTTGTTTCCGG
>CAYTNC010000414.1:0-2055 GCA_964438935.1 uncultured Bacteroidales bacterium | reverse complement strand
ACCAGCAGGCGGTTGATTTCATTGGTGCCTTCAAAAATGCGGTTGATCCTGGAGTCGCGGTATCCCTTTTCCACAGCCATTTCAGCCGAGTAACCCATTCCACCGTGTATCTGTAGCGCTTCATCAATCACGTAGTCAAGTACTTCCGATCCGTATACCTTCAGAATGGCTGCTTCCACGGCATAATGACTGATTCCGTCGATGGAAGCACGTCCCTTGTCGCATCCTTCGGTTTTATACTTGTCGATTAAATCGTCGATATCCTTACTCACCCGGTAGGTTGCCGATTCAGCCGCAAAGGTGCGGATCACCTGTTCGGCCAGTTTGTATTTGATGGCTCCGAATGTGGAAATCAGCACGCCAAACTGCTTGCGCTCGTTGGCATACTTAACCGCGTCGGTAATAGCCTTCTTGGCGGCTCCAAGTACGTTGCCACCCAGTTTGATACGGCCCATGTGCAAAATGCTGAGCGCTATTCTGAAACCCTCACCGCGCTTGCCCAGCAGGTTTTCAACCGGAACCTTAACATCGTTATAGAAAATCTGGCAGGTTGATGATCCCTTAATACCCATCTTGTGCTCATCAGGATTGATAACAACACCGGGGTAAGCCGATTCAACAATAAAGGCACTCAAAACACGGTCGTTGTCGATTTTGGCAAACACAGTCTGTACGTCAGCAAAACCGGCATTGGTGATCCACATTTTCTGGCCGTTCAGAATGTAATGTTTACCGTCTTCCGAAAGTTTGGCATTGGTTTTGCCGGCATTGGCATCGCTTCCGGCGCCGGGTTCGGTGAGGCAGTATGCACCAATAAGTTCACCGGTAGCCAGTTTGGTAACATAACGCTGACGCTGATCTTCGTTTCCATAATACATGATAGGCAGGGTGCCGATTCCGCAATGCGCCATAAAAGCCACTGAGAATGAATAACCGGCGCCAATGGTTTCAGCAGCAAGCATCTGGGTTATAAACGACTGTCCGAAACCATTATATTCTTCGGGTATGGAAATTCCCATCAATCCAAGTTCACCTGATTTTTGAAGCATGCTTTTCATCAACTCCCGGTCCTGCTTATCCACCTTATCCAAATTGGGATATACCTCGCTGTTCAAAAAATCCTGGCAGGTTTGGGCAATCATGCGTTGTTCTTCGTTGAACTCCTCCGGAATAAAAATATCTTTCGACTCCATATTCTCTACAAGAAATTCACCGCTTTTCAGTACTTTTTTGTCCATGTTTATAGTATTGAGTTTATAATTGTACAACGTAGCGACGCATGATTTTGCGTCTCTACTACAAATCGAGATCCATCGCGATCAGTTCCGCGATGTCATAATTTTTAATTTCTTCTTCCTTGTTCTTATATTTTAATCCGTCCGTCATCATGGTCATGCAAAACGGGCAGGATGTGGCAATAACAGAGGCACCTGTTTCCAATGCATCTTCAATGCGTTCAATAAATACCTCCTTGTTGCCCTTCTCGGCCTCTTTGAACATCTGGGCGCCCCCTGCCCCACAGCATAAGGCAAAGCTTTTGTTCCGCTTCATTTCGGTAAAGTTTCCGGTTACAGACCGGATCACTTCACGGGGCTCATCATAAACATTATTTGCTCTGCCCAGGTAACAGGGATCGTGGTATGTAACCTTATCAGTCAGTTTGTGGTTGGGCTTCAGTTTGCCTTCATGAATGAGGGCGTCCAAAAACTGCGTGTAATGGATCACTTCATAATTACCGCCCAGGTCGGGGTATTCGTTTTTGAAAATATTGAAGCAATGTGGACAAATCGTCAGAATCTTCCGCACTTCATACATTTTAAAAACCTCAATGTTCTGAAGCGCCTGCATCTGGTACAGCATTTCGTTCCCGGCACGCCGCGCGGGATCGCCAGTGCAGGTTTCTTCCTTGCCCAAAACAGCAAAACTCACATTCAGGTGCGTAAGTATTTTGGCAAATGCCCGGGCTACTTTTTTGTAGCGGTCGTCAAAGGCGCCTGCACAGCCTACCCAGAAAAGGTACTCGGGTTTCTCTCCCCGGGCAAACAGGTCGGCCAT
>CAYTNC010000413.1:0-2069 GCA_964438935.1 uncultured Bacteroidales bacterium | reverse complement strand
CATATCATTTCATTCAAAAAACACCCCGACGGGGTGGGGGTACCCCGTCGGGGTGTTTTTTTAACTTTTTACCAACAGGGTGCTTGAAATTCTATATTGCAGGGTATATTTGCCCGATTAATTCAACGTGTAGAATCATAAAATACCATGGCAAAGATTAAAGATATCAACAAGGTTCTCATTATTGGGTCGGGTCCCATTGTCATCGGGCAGGCATGTGAATTTGACTACTCTGGAACACAGGCCTGTAAAGCATTACGGTCTCTGGGTTATAAGATTGTGCTGGTTAACTCCAACCCGGCTACCATCATGACCGATCCCGCTACTGCCGACGCTACCTACATAGAGCCTTTGAATGAGTATGCCCTCACTGAAATTATTAAGAAGGAAAGGCCTGATGCGCTTTTGCCTAACCTGGGCGGGCAAACAGCTCTTAACCTTTCGTCACAACTTGCAAAAAGCGGAGTTCTTGAAAAATATAACGTGCGCGTGATCGGCGTGAATATAGATGCCATTGAAAGGGGAGAGGACCGTGTAGCTTTTAAAGCCACTATGGAAAGGCTGGGTATTGAAATGGCCAAAAGCACTGCTGTGAACACCATTGAGGATGCCGAGAAAATCGCTGAAAAAATGGGTTACCCCGTTGTTATTCGTCCCGCCTATACCATGGGTGGAACAGGTGGCGGACTTGTATACAATGTAGAGGAACTCCGCACAATTGTGAGCCGTGGCTTGTCGGCCAGCATGGTCAACCAGGTTCTGGTTGAGGAATCCGTACTGGGATGGGAAGAGCTTGAGCTTGAAGTGGTTCGGGATGCCAAAAATAAAATGATTACGGTTTGTTTCATTGAGAATGTGGATGCTATGGGTGTTCACACGGGTGATTCATTTTGCACTGCCCCCATGCTGACCATATCCACTGAACTTCAGAAACGACTTCAGAAATATGCCTACGCTATTGTTGAAGCTATTGAGGTAATCGGTGGTACCAATGTGCAGTTTGCCCATGATCCAAAAACCGACAGGGTTGTTGTAATCGAAATCAATCCGCGCACTTCACGCTCATCTGCCCTGGCTTCAAAGGCCACCGGTTTCCCTATTGCATTGGTTTCTTCACTTCTGGCAGGCGGTATGACACTCGATGAAATTCCTTATTGGCGCTGCGGAACCCTTGATAAATATGAGCCCTGGGGTGATTATGTGGTGGTGAAGTTTGCACGCTGGGCTTTTGAAAAATTCGAAGGTCTGGAAGACAAACTGGGAACCCAGATGCACGCTGTTGGCGAGGTGATGAGTATCGGTAAAAATTACAAGGAAGCACTCCAGAAAGCAATCCGCTCGCTTGAAATTGGCCGTTCAGGTTTGGGATTTGCAAAAGATTTCAATAAGAAATCGCTGCACGACCTGATGGTGATGCTCAACCATGCCTCAAGCGAAAGGCAGTTCATCATGTATGAAGCACTTCGAAAAGGTGCCGGGGTGGATGAACTTTCGGAAAAAACACACATCAAAGCCTGGTTTATTGAGCAGATGAAGGAACTCGTGGAAACAGAAGAGAAAATTCTGAAATATAAAGGAAGCATGCTCCCTGACAACCTGCTGACTCAGGCCAAAAAGGAAGGCTTTGCCGACAAAAACCTGGCTCAGTTGCTTGGCCTTCCTGAGAAGAAAATTCGTGAAAAACGAATTTCACTGGGAATAACCGGGGCCTGGGAGCCTGTTCCTGTAAGCGGTGTTGAGAATGCCGCGTATTATTACTCCACTTACAATGCACCCAACCAGTTAGAAACCACCAGCCGGAAGAAGATCATGGTACTTGGCGGTGGCCCCAACAGAATCGGACAGGGTATTGAATTTGACTACTGTTGTGTTCATGCCGCTTTTGCTATAAGGGCAGCAGGTTATGAGTCGATTATGATCAACTGCAACCCTGAAACAGTATCAACTGATTACGATACTTCAGATAAGCTCTATTTTGAACCGCTTACGGCTGAAGATGTGCTCAGTATTTACAATAAAGAAAAGCCCGAGGGTGTTATTGTGCAGTTTGGCGGACAAACACCTTTGAA
>CAYTNC010000412.1:0-2070 GCA_964438935.1 uncultured Bacteroidales bacterium | reverse complement strand
ACACAGCCCGTTGCTGATGATGTTCTTATAAGCAACTGAGTCAAACAGCATCACGGCAATGGCATGCAGCGTAAAAAACCAGCCTCTTGTCTGGTCCACCCCTTCGGCTATGAAGTCGGCCGGGTAATACTTCCTGAATTCCGGCTCTTTCATGGCAAACGGGTAATGCATCTGCGCATAGGGCATGGCCCCTGAATCAAACCACACGTCAATCAGGTCCTGCTCACGGGTCATCTTTTTACCGGTGCCCGATACCAGGAAGATGTCGTCCACAAAGGGACGGTGCAAATCAAACTGCTCGTAGTTTGCCTTTCCATAATCGCCATTGGCATATCCTGCCAGCGGGTTGCTTTTCATAAAGCCGGCCTGCACAGCACCGTCAATTTCTTCTTTGAGCTCCTGAACCGAGCCGATGCATTTATATTCTCCTGCCTCACTCACCCATACCGGCAGCGGGGTGCCCCAGTAGCGCGAACGCGAGAGGTTCCAGTCTACCAGGTTCTCGAGCCACTTGCCAAACCGGCCCGAACCGGTTGCCTCGGGCTTCCAGTTGATTGTGTTGTTGAGTGCTATCAGCCTGTCTTTTAATGCCGTGGTTTTAATGAACCACGAGTCGAGCGGGTAATACAGCACAGGCTTGTCGGTGCGCCAGCAGTGCGGGTAATTGTGTACATGCTTTTCAATGCGGAATACCTTGTTGGTCTTCTTCAGGTAAACCGATATGTCTACATCCACCGTATTATCATCCTCGCCCAGCGCCGGATCGTATTCGTTCTTCACATAGCGCCCGGCAAAAGCCTTATATTCATCCACATTCACCTGCGAAGTCACAAATGCTTCATTCAGATCTTCCAACCTGAAAAACCTGCCCTTGCGATCAATCAGCGGTGCCTTGCGCTTGTTCAGGTCAACCACCATCAGCGGCGGTACGTCGTATTTCTTAGCCACCCTGAAGTCATCGGCGCCAAAGGTGGGTGCAATATGCACAATGCCGGTACCGTCTTCGGTGGTCACAAAATCGCCCAGCAACACCCTGAAAGCTCCTTCACCGGGGTCCACCCAGTTGATCAGCTGATGGTAACGGATGCCTTCGAGCTTCGAGCCCCGGTACTCATCGAGTATTTTATAGGGAATGCGCTTGTCGCCCGGCTGGTAAGCCTCAATGGCAATCTCCCTGTTGTTCTCGGCAAAATATTCATGAAGCCTTTCTTTGGCCATCACCAGCGTAACCGGTTCATTGGTATAGGGATTGAAGGTGCGTACGCGCACGTAAGAAATGTCGGCTCCCACCGCCAGCGCTGTATTCGAAGGCAGTGTCCACGGTGTGGTGGTCCATGCCAGAAAGTACAGCGGTGTGTCAATGTCTTTGTACAGGAATTCCGACTTCTCATCGCGGATGGCTTCAAACTGGGCCACACAGGTAGTATCTTTCACATCGCGGTAGCACCCCGGCTGGTTCAGCTCGTGCGTACTCAAACCCGTGCCTGCTGCGGGTGAATAAGGCTGTATCGAATAGCCCTTGTAAAGCAGTCCCTTTTTGAAAAGTTCTTTCAGCAACCACCAGAGCGACTCAATATAGCGGTTGTCGTAGGTAATATAGGGGTTTTCCATGTCAACCCAGTAACCCATCTTCATGGTCAAATCTTCCCATTCGCGGGTGTAGGTCATCACATCGCTCCGGCAATTGTTGTTGAAATCGGTGATGCTGATCTTGCTGCCAATATCTTCCTTGGTGATCCCCAGCGAGGTTTCCACCTTGAGCTCCACGGGCAAACCGTGCGTATCCCAGCCGGCCTTGCGCTCAACCAGAAAACCCTGCATGGTTTTGTAACGGCAAAATATATCCTTGATCGTGCGGGCAATCACATGGTGAATGCCGGGCATGCCGTTGGCCGAGGGTGGCCCTTCGTAAAACACGTATGATGGCTTTCCCTGGCGAAGTTCCAGGCTCTTTTCAAATGTTTTCTCCTTGTTCCATACACTCAGGATCTCCCTGTTGACGGCAGACAAATTAAAACTCTTGTATTCAGGATACTTATTACTCATTATATATCAAGCAATTACAATGTA
>CAYTNC010000411.1:0-2078 GCA_964438935.1 uncultured Bacteroidales bacterium | reverse complement strand
AAGATAATACTTAAATCATATGCTAATTAGAATAAAGCCTCTCCTGACTACGCTCTTTTTTTACGGCTTTTTATACAGCTTGATTTTTAAGGATATTCCATTCCTCAACAAATCAGTTCGTATGGTCATCAAATTTCCCCGGTTCATCAGAAATAAAAACTATTAATCCGGTAATTTCATAACATTGTCTATGAATTTGGAAGAATAGCATGAACCCGGTAATCATTGAACCAACAAATTATTCGCCTCAGGTTGTTTTTGAAGCCGATGGCAACCTCTCCATCAAAGGGAGATCGCTCATGCTGGATGCCGTTTCTTTCTATCAACCTCTTATAGAATGGGCTTCATCACTAAAAGCCCCTTCTGTTAATTTCAATTTTGAATTGGATTATTTCAACACCTCCTCCTCCAAGAAATTGCTCGACTTATTAAAAGTTTTCGACAACAACAGGAATGTAAACGAATTTATAGTACATTGGGCCTTCGAGAATGACGATGAAGATACTTTGATGAAAGGACAACTCTTTGAAGAAAGATTAAAAAATGCCCGGTTTGATTATAAAGAACTTTCTGGAATTTGACATAAGTAAAATAAACCCTATGGAAGCCTTAATGCATTGCCCGAATATTGACGATTGCCCGGTTTATCAGAACAACGTCACCCATAGCGAAATGGTAGGCTTAACTTACCGCAGCCTGTATTGCCTGCAAGGTAACAAGAAATACAAGGTATGTAAAAGATACCTTGCCATCAACAGGTTTGGCAAGAAATTACCACACAATGTGCTGCCCAATACTGTGGCACCTATTGATGAACTGGCCGCCGTTGCGGAAGTATTCTAATCCTCCTTTCTGCTCACCAGCATGTAAAAATCGCTCTCCAGTGGCAGATAGCCCTGATCATAGCAAAAATAGTACACCGTTCCTGCTTTGGTGGTGTACAAATGCGTGAGGAAACCAAAATCAAACCCTTTCTTAATCAGCCGTGATTTATGAATCCGGATTTTGCCTTCCGGATTCAGCTCAGCCATGATATTCCGGTTTCTCTTCAGAATGCCGTTGATCTTTCGCACATAAAGGCTGCCTGCAACACTTTTTAACCTGTTGTTATAAGTATTTCTGCAAGCGTCGGAACAAAACTTTTTGTCGGTCCGACCACGCAGCAATTCGCCGCATTCAAGGCAGGTTTTTTCCATACGGTATCTATTTATTTTTCTGCCACATATCCGTTTGTAAACGGGTACAACCGACTATACCCGGTTACAAATGACAGTAAGCAATTATTAACCGAATCTACTGATTGATTGTGCTTTACTTTGTTTCATCAAATCAACCAATTATTTACTTAACCAGTTTTCAACCCTTAAATTTAGTAATTATGAACACACTACGCAACAAAGTTCAGCTGATCGGCAATCTCGGTCAGAATCCGGAAATCCGGACTTTCGACAACGGTAAAGCACTTGCACGCTTTTCCCTGGCCACAACAGATTCTTACAACGATTCAACCGGCAAAAAAATAACCGAAACACAGTGGCACAATCTGGTAGCCTGGGGCAACCTGGCCAAAATAGCCGAAAAGTACCTGATCAAAGGCAGTGAAATTGCCGTTGAGGGAAAACTCACGCACCGGTCGTATGATGACAAGGATGGCAAAAAATGCTATTATACCGAAGTGGTTGTTTCTGACCTGGTGATGCTGCGGAGCAAAAATTCCGAAGAATAGTCCGGCTGCTACACACCCGGCAATATACGCAACAGGTTGCCGGGTGTGCTTACTCCCCATTGCCATCAACTTAACGATCAGATAAATTGCTTACGCCCTTACAGGCATGCGCGTCAACTTAATTGGTATATTTTGGTTTCAATCAATGCTTTAATTAATCCGGTCTTCTAATATGACGTGTAAAAGTTTCATAACCAGGGAAGAATTATATAAGATTTGATTTGTTAGATGTATTAAATTTGAAATATAAGTTATGGCTTTGCAATCAAGATGGTAAGTACGATGTCCCCCGCTGGCGGCATAGCCGTCAAGCTAATGCTCATTTATCGTTAATAATGAAGATGTTATAAGT
>CAYTNC010000410.1:0-2088 GCA_964438935.1 uncultured Bacteroidales bacterium | reverse complement strand
CTCCATTTTGAACCAACAGGCATCAGCTGCAATGCTTCTTTCCAACCCGGAATAACCTGACTGGGATAGAATTCTGCGGGTTCATTCCGCGGATAAGAACTGTCGAATACAGTTCCGTCAATCATCTTTCCAGTGTAATGAACTCTCACCTTGTCATTTACCTTGGGCTTGGGACCATTGCCTTCGCGCAAAACCTGGTATTGCAACCCGCTTTCCAGAGTAACCACGCTGTCTTTTTTGGTATTTTCTTGCAGATAGGCTTTGTTTTCAGCAATATACTCCTTAAACTGTTTTTGCAATTTTTCAGCCTGCATCTCTGAAAAGAATTTATTCAGAAAAGTCTCAATCTCAACTTGTGAAATCTTCATGGAATCAGCCTGCGAGGCTTCCACAACACCTTTCATAAAAGCATTATAAGCGAATAAGCTGTCGATATCAGCCTGTTTTAAACCACTTCCGTATGTTAATCCAAGAAAATAGCTCACCGAATCTTCTTTGGTTTTAATTTTTGTTGTTGCGTATTTTTTATCAGCACTGCATGAAGCAAGAATCAGCAGGCTTAGAGCACATACTGCTATAAGACTTCTCATAATTTTCATCGTTTATTGGTTTTTTAAAATTAAGCAGCGAATATAAATTAATTTCACCACACTGTGAGTAAAATGTTAAAATACTTTCAACTACCTATCCGGGTAATTGCTAATTTGCAGTCATTAAAAACCAAAGCCCGTGATGAACAAAAGAATCGGATTTACGCTGATAATGACTATGATGCTGGCCGCATGTTTTGCAGCCAAGGCGCAGGACAGCCTGAAAGTTATCCGCGACAGCATGCCTGGATCATCTAGCCGCTTGTATGATGAGGTCCTTGTTGAAGCACTGGTGCTGCAAATCAGGGCTGATTCCGTGGCACGGATTGCCAGGGATTTGCGCATACAGGCAAGAGAAACCGGAGATGAAAGCACCAGAAAACAGCTTACCTCGGGCATGATTCTGTTAGATAAAGAAGCAAAGAGAATCCAACTCCTGGCCGATAAGCAGTTTGCACTTGCATATTCCATGAAACCCGCTCCCGGCAAACAGGAGCCAGTTGACAACTCACCCATTCAGTTTTCCAGGGAAATCAACGGGATCAGGGTGTACCAGTACACCGGAGCTCACAGCCAAATCGAAGAAACCTACTATAAACCGGAAGATTCTGCAGCAAGAGAAGAAATCACCGAAAAACCAAACCGCTCCCTGCCGGCTGCAAAAAATTCGCCACCTGCCACTGTAAACAAGAAAGAAGGACAACCCTTGAAAACAGATGATTTCGCAATTCCTGAAAAATCACCTTATAGTGATGCGCATCCCATTCCGTCACGCCTTGAAATTGTCGTCGGCTTAAGTTACAGGATCCAGCTTGGTGTGTTCAGTAAAATAAAGCCAAATGATGCGTTTGGAGGCATCTCCCCGGTTGCTTATGAACCAGTTGCCGGTGGCAGCATGTTTAAATACTATGCGGGCGTCTTTTACAAAATGAATTCCGTTACAGCCGCTCTTGAAAAGGTTCGTGTGGTAGGTTTTCCCGATGCGTTTCTGGTGGCATTCTTTGACGGGAAACCAATACCAACAGAAAAAGCAAGGGAAATTGAGTTTTCAGAATTTAAAATGAAACGTCCATGAGCAATTACTTATGCCCCCATATAAGCATGATCATTTGCGAATGGTAAGTTCCACCTGCCCGCCGAACATGTCTTTGGCAGGCGGGTCTGTCCATTAAAATTAAAAAACAGACAGATGAATTCAAATTAATTTGATTTTCTTACCTTTGCAAGTAAGTATTTTCAAGGTGAATCCTTAAAATGTGATTATGAAGCCTAAAATTTATAAAGATAATAACCCCGAATTGGAACACTTGATTGACGAGGGATTATCTGAAGGCCGGTTTCTCACACTGCACAATGATGATGTTCATAGTTTTGATTACGTAATTGAATCATTGGTAGAGGTTTGCGATATGGAAATTATCCAGGCCGAGCAGTGCACCTATCTTGTTCACTACAAAGGCAAGTGCGATGTTAAAAAAGGTTCCTTTGGATTGCTGAA
>CAYTNC010000409.1:0-2099 GCA_964438935.1 uncultured Bacteroidales bacterium | reverse complement strand
AATTTTCAAATCTCTCATCATATGGTAATTGTAGGAACAATCCTGCAAGAGGTAATCAAGAAGAAGAAAAACAGCCTCGAAAAAAAGCATTTGAATTACGCTCTCCAACAAGAAACCCTATATCATCTTTTATCCAAATCAAAAAACACCGAATTCGGACAAGACCACAGGTTTTCTGAAATACTGAAGTCGGCCACTTTTATATCTGATTTTCAGAAAAACGTACCGGTTTTTGATTACGAAAAACTTTACTCGGCCTACTGGCATAGACTCCTTGAAGGACAATCCAACATAACCTGGCCGGGTAAAATCAGGTATTTCGGACTCACATCCGGCACCTCCAATGATGCGAGCAAGCGCGTGCCACTGTCACGTGATATGATCAAATCAATCCGCCGCACCGGGATCAGGCAATTGTTATCGCTTGCAGAACTCGACTTGCCCCCCTATTTCTTCGAGAAAAGTGTGCTCATGTTGGGTGGCAGCACCACGCTGGTTAAAATGGAAAAGTACTTCGAGGGTGATCTGAGCGGTATTATGGCCAGCCGACTTCCTTTCTGGTTTAACAGCTTTTACAAGCCCGGAATAATTGCAAGGGAAAGGGACTGGAATACCAAAATTGAGAAGATCGTTAAAAAAGCCAAAGACTGGGATATCGGAGGAATTTCCGGGGTGCCTGCCTGGGTGCAGATCCTGATGGAAAGAATAATTGAACATTACAACCTGAACACCATTCATGATATATGGCCGAACTTCAGGGTATATGCGCATGGCGGAGTAAACCTGGCACCCTACCGGAAAAGCTTTGAAAAGTTATTGGGAAAAGAAATCTATTACCTTGAAACCTACCTTGCATCAGAGGGCTTCCTGGCCTATCAGCGCCGTAAAGATCACAACATGCAGCTCGTACTCGACAATGGCATTTTCTTTGAATTCATACCTTTCAACCAAAGAAATTTCCAACCCGACGGAAAGCTGGTTGATCATCCCGAAGTATTGCTGATTAACCAGGTGAGGGAGGGCGAAGACTACGCCCTGCTGATCACCACCAATGCAGGTACCTGGCGCTACCTGATCGGAGATACGGTACGCTTTACATCTGTAAAAGATTTTGAGCTGATCATTACGGGCCGTACCAAGCATTTCTTAAGTCTTTGCGGAGAACACCTGAGTGTAGATAATATGACCCAGGCCGTCAGCAGACTGTCTGAAAAACTGAATATCAACATCAGGGAATTTACTGTTGCCGGAATACCCTATGAAAGGCTTTTTGCGCATAAATGGTATATCGGAACCGATGACCAAATTAACAATAAGGATGATTTCAAAAACTTACTCGATAAAACCCTTTCAGAACTGAACGATGATTATGCCGTGGAGAGAAAGGCTGCACTGAAAAACATTATTGTTGAAATTGTTCCGGTGAAAGCATTTTACGACTGGCTGAAGATGAAGGGCAAGGAAGGCGGGCAACATAAATTCCCACGTGTAATCGGAAATCAGTATACTGAATGGGATGAATTTACCAGACAATATCTGAATTAAGTGGACATCATTATCAAAGGCATCATTACCGGTCTTTTGCTGAGCATTTGCGTGGGAGCAACTTTCTTCATGCTCATGGAGACAAGTATGTCGCGGGGCTTCAAAGCCGCCCTGTGGTTTGACCTGGGCGTGGTGCTTTGCGATACAGCCATAATCCTTACCGTTTATTTTTTTGCCGCCTGGATCACCCGTACCATCATTCAAAACACTTATTTTAACATGGCAGGAGGGCTGGTCTTTGTGGGATTCGGACTGAACTATATCCTGCTGCGCCACCGGAACGACACCCTTCCCCAACTCAAAAACCGGAATCTCATGCTCTTTATGAACGGTTTTTTCATCAACCTGATGAACCCGTCGGTTATTCTATTCTGGCTGGGCACAATGGCCTTCACGCTATCCAAACTGCAACTGAACGGTCAGCAGACCATTTTGTATTATGGCACAACCCTGTCGGTAATGGTTTTGTTTGATGTGATCAAAGCCTATTTTGCCTATCGCATAAGCAGTTTCATAAATAAAAGGGTGCTGAGGATCATTTATATTTTTTCGGG
>CAYTNC010000408.1:0-2116 GCA_964438935.1 uncultured Bacteroidales bacterium | reverse complement strand
GGTTGCTGACTGGATGGCGCAGCCCCGACAGGGTATCCGTCATGAAATTGTTTACCCTGTTGAAGCTGCGGCATGGTAGCGGGCTTTAACCTCCTTCGTACCCCGCGTATCTATTTCGGCTGGAAACAGTCTGAAAAGGTATTGGGACTTTTAGACCGCTACGGGAAGCGGGTTTTGCTTGTAACAGGCGCCACTTCCTACACACGTAATCAGGGAATTACGGAAATCATCTCATCCCTCGAGAAAGCAGGGCGCATCGTTCATCATGCACGAATTGAATCAGAACCTTCGCCCGATGATGTTGATACCACAGCACAAGCATGCCGGGATAAAGATCCCGATCTGGTGCTGTCAATAGGAGGCGGAAGTGTTATTGACACGGGCAAAGCCCTGTCTGCCATGTTGCCAATACAAGATTCAATCAGGGATTATCTTGAAGGCGTTGGAACAAAAAAACATACTGGTGAAAAGAAGTTTTTCGTTGCAATACCTACTACTTCAGGTACCGGAAGTGAAGCAACCGCCAACGCAGTAATTTCATTTACCGGGAAAAACGGTTTCAAACGATCGTTGCGGCATGAAAACCTGGTTCCCGACATGGCTATAGTGGATCCGCAGCTTACTGTAAGTTGTTCGCCGCAAATTACGGGTGCTAGCGGTATGGATGCCTTTACCCAGCTGGTTGAATCATACCTTTCGGTTAAGGCAAATGCACTGACAGATGCTCTGGCATTGGAGGGTATCAGCCAGATACACAAAAATTTGCTCAAAGCTGTGCTTCATGGTGATGATTCAGAAGCCAGAACGGGAATGTCACTGGCAGCATTGCTTTCGGGTATTACCCTGGCGAATGCAGGTTTGGGCCTGATACATGGATTTGCCTCTTCCGTTGGTGGATTGCATGATATTCCGCACGGCACCGTTTGTGGAACCCTGATGGGAGTTGTGAACCGTTACCAGGTATCGGCACTTTTGAAGCTGCCGGAAGTAACTCCGGCTCATGATAAGTATGAGAAACTGGGCAGGTTGTTTTCCGGAGCAGAGGGAAAGTCACCAGGATGGTATATGGAATATGCTGTTGAATATATTGAAACACTTACCGGTCAGCTGAACCTGAAACGACTGGGTGATTTTGGTGTTCAAGAGAGCAACCTGATGACCATTGCTGAAATCACTGATCATAAATCAAATCCCGTTCACTTTGAAAAGGAACTGTTGGTGGAAATGATGAAGGAGCGGTTGTGAAGCCTTCGGAGAAGTCAGGCAGATACACTTACTCCGGGTTATGCTGTGCCGAATACATTTCTTTCAAATCCTTTTCAAAAATGGTGAATGTATCCCGCTCGAAGGCAATAAAATCGGCAGCACTTTTATGTCCGGTAAAAGGGGTGTAATAATGCTTCCTGTTGGCATTTCTCCATACCATGAGATAGGAAATATTTCTGGCCAGTGAATCTTCCCTGATCGATTTAAGCAGGAATTGTGTATACCAGTTTTTTACAGGTATGCCGCTAAATCCGCATTCGGTTAGCGCTGCTATTTTCTTTCTTGCAGTGGCCATGTTGACCAGCATCCTCAACTGGGCGACCCCGTTGGACACGGATGAGCCACTCTGGAAATCCCAGTAATTTTCACAACCCAATACATCTACCCACTCGTTGCCCGGATATCGCTCAAGATATTGCTGTTCACTCTCGAACATGTCAGTGGAATAGGCATATATCAGGTTGTGCACATGCAGGGAATCACGCAGGTAAGATATGGTAAATCTCCACAAATCAATATATTCAGAAGGCATGCAGCGGCCTTTTCCCCACCAGAACCAGTTTCCGTTATTCTCGTGAAACGGTCTGAAGATCACCGGAACTTGTTTGCCCTGTTCATTTTTAAGCGTAAGAAAGAAACCGGCTATTTTTTGTAATTCTGATTTGTAAAAATCCGACAGGATACTGTCAGGAAGAATCTTGCTTAAAGCCGGTGTCACATCCCATGCTGTACCTCCAGTAACAGGATTATTCAGGTGCCAGCTTACCGTATTGACTCCTCCCCGGTTAAAGGCTTCTATCATTCTTTTGCGGATCAATTGAAAAGGGATGCTGTCAATATTATCTTCTTT
>CAYTNC010000407.1:0-2146 GCA_964438935.1 uncultured Bacteroidales bacterium | reverse complement strand
GGTTTCTGATGAAAAATATGTTTTTGAATGGTATGATTGATTGTCAGTATTAATAAATATTCTAAGATGTCACCCCGCTGGGGCTTTTGGATATACTGGAGAATCACAAACTACTACAAAGATTTTACCCCTAATGGGGCAATGTAAGTTTGCTATAGAATCTCTCTATTGCAAAGATATTCCTTCACTAGAATATTCCAGTAATAGAATATCAATGCATTACGGATATTAGCTTGACGGCTATGGGTTTTAACCCCAAATGTAGAACTGCGGTGGAGATATTATTTCCTAAATCTCCGGGATGAAGAGGCTATGTAAAAAGCCATTCTTTTCGGCGTGATTGCAACCGACCAAACCGACTGAAGGGAACTCATGACCTAAGAGAATAACGAAGCTCAGCGAAGCTAAACTACGCCTGGCGCATTGTGCTGAATATCAATTTGAAGTAATAAGGGAGCATCATCGTAGAAAGACCTTCCAGGTAGAAAATGATGAATTTGTATGAATTTATGGTTTCAATGTGATAAAGGGCTGAAGCCCTGAAGAGGGGGGCTATTTTCTGAATCCCCGGCATGAATGCCGGGGCTAGTGATAGGCGCTTCCATCGAGGATAGAATGCATGGACTAATCAAATTGCTGCAAATGGTTTCAGGGCGAAGCCCTGTCGAAAAAAGGCAATTGAAACAATTCTACGATTGATTGCCCATAATCACAATTATAAAAGAAATACCAATATTTTATTGCTTATACCGCGGAGCGGTTATGGTTTTATGCAAAATAATGCTTCTTTAAATACCTTAACCGCTCCGCGGTAAAGGATGCGCTTTCGGTAAAAATTTCTACAACACTATAACCGCTCCGCGGTAAAGGGTAGATATTAGATATAAATTTATCACAATCATAAAAGTAATTAAGTCTTTACCAATCACAGATAATTACAATTATTACCAGTTTTTTGTAATATATTCCATCTTAGTCCTACTTTAATGTAAAAGAAGCTTTACATGAACGCGCTCAAAGAGGAATTTCTCAATATACTTTCCAATTACCAGGGAATCCTGCACAAGGTCAATCTGGTCTATTTCAGAAACCGGTCAGAGCGTGAGGAAAATTTCCAGGAAATCGTTTACCAGCTTTGGAAATCCTTTCCTCATCTTAAAAATAAAAACAGCATCGGTTCGTGGATCTATTCCGTTTCAATAAATACTTCCATATCCAGGTTAAGAACAAATTCGCGACTGGAATACCAGGAAAAACTACCCGAATCACCCGACACAAAAGACATCATTGAAGAAATGGTCCTCAGTGAAAACCTCAACCGGCTGCTTGAGGCCATCAGCAAGCTGAATGAGGTTGACAAATCAATCCTGTTGCTCTATCTCGATGAAAAATCCTATGATGAGATCGCCCTGATTATGGGAATCTCTAAATCACATGTGGGTGTGCGAATCAACAGGGCAAAAGAACAGTTAAAAACAAACTTAAATCCTTCAGAACATGGAAAATAATGAAATACTGAAAACCTGGAAAGACATGGACAATAGTATCGACCTGAAAACAAAGGAAGAGTTGAATAACCTGCTGAACATCAAAATCAGGAAGACAATAAACAAATTCCTGTATGTTTTGGGATTTTCAATTATTGTCTGCAGCGGATTGATCATATTCCTGACAATTACCGCACTGAACAGGAAGGAAGATCTGTTCTATCAATTAAACAACCTGACTTTGGGAGTGATCACCATCGCTGGCTTGGTTTCATCGCTTTATTATTGGTACCGGATGCAAAACAACCGCTATAACCAAACTTTAAAGAACTGGCTTGAAGAACAGATTTCACCCATCTCCAAAGAGCTGACCGGAAGGTTCAGAAACCTGTATGTGGTGCTGATCCCTTTGCTTTATACCATGACGGTCATATCCATTCACGTATATTACGAGGAAAAACCCTTACTGGAAGTGCTCCGTAACGAAGAATCCATCATTGCACTGCTGGTTGGTGCACCCATCGGGTTGTTCGTTGCTTTTTTCGGAGCAAGAAAAATCAGGAAGTTTAAGATTAAAAATCTGGAACACCTTAAAGAATTGCACAACCTGCTGTAATCAGGTTGCCTGAGATGAATCCGTGAAATACCTTTTACAGGAT
>CAYTNC010000406.1:0-2150 GCA_964438935.1 uncultured Bacteroidales bacterium | reverse complement strand
AAAACGGAATATTCCTACCTGGTGATCACCCTGGCCCTGCTTGGCTTTGGCTTTGGCATGTTCTCATCGCCCAACACCAATTCGGTAATGAGTTCAGTGGAAACCAGGTTTCTGGGAACTGCCTCTGCAACACTGGGAACCATGCGGCTTACCGGGCAGATGTTCAGTATGGCCATAGCAGCAATGGCCATTCATATTTTCATAGGCAACAACATCATCAGCCACAGCAATGCCAATGCCTTCATGCAAAGCGTACGGGTAATATTCATTGTATTTGCCGTGCTTTGTACCCTGGGGGTTTTTGCCTCGCTGGCAAGGGGAAAAAGATCCACCCCCCGGTAACAGTCCACTCAAAACAGGGGATTGGTGCTACATAAGGCTTTACAAAAAAAGCGCAGTCTGGAGACTACGCTTAGCAATCAGTTTCAATCTTTAGGTGGCAATGTCCGGGAGTTTCACTAATTGTATAAATACCGCTTGATGCTTCTTTTCGGAGTTTTCACAAATTCCTCCGGATGAACCTCAAATCGGGTCACCTGCATGAATTTAGGCAGACCGGAATTAACTTCCTTGCGGTAGTGTTCCAGAATTTCCGGCAGCGCTTCTTTAGTCACTCCGTTGGCAGCCATTTTATCAGAATCCGGATAAACCAGTGCAACCAGTTTCTCCTGGCGGTATACTACCAGCGATTCATTTACATATTCTTTGTTGTTAATAGCTGCTTCTATTTCCTCAGGATAAATATTTTTACCACTGGAGCCCAGTATGAGGCTTTTGCAACGGCCCTTGATAAAGATGAAGCCGTCTTTGTCAATTAATCCCAAATCGCCCGTATGTAACCAACCCTCGTCATCAATAATTTCGCGGGTAGCTTCGGGATTTTTATAATAGCCCGTCATACAATTATCACCGCGCAACACAATTTCGCCAACAATCTTAGAAGGTTCAGGCGAATCTATGATTACTTCCAAGGTATCAACCTTCCGGCCCGAGGCTCCAATTTTATTCACTTTCCAGGGTGCATAGCTGATCAGCGGACCACATTCAGTCATACCGTATCCAACAGCAAACGGGAATCTGATCTTTTTCATGAAAGTTTCGGCTTCAATATTGAATGCAGCCCCGCCAATAACCACCTCTGCAAAATTTCCTCCAAAGGCCTGGGTGAGGTTGGCCCTTATTTTTTTATGGATCAGCTTATTCAGCAAAGGAATCTTCAACAGTACGTTGGCCGGAAATTTACTGATGATTGGCAAAATCCGGACTTTATAAATTTTCTCAATTACCAGCGGTACCGATAAAATAAGCCGTGGCCTTACTTCCTGGAAAGCCTGAGTGATAATCTGGGGCGAAGGGGTTTTGGTAAGAATGGTAATGTGGCAGCCGATTGAAAAAGGGAACAGGAACTCGAAAGCACATCCGTAAGAATGGGCAAGGGGCAGGAACGACACGATGGGGTCGCCCGGCTTGAGCGGCATATTCTCCTGCGCGTATCTCACATTGGCAGCCAGGCTGTTGTGCTGCAACATCACGCCTTTTGAAAAACCTGTAGTACCAGAAGTATAGCTGATCACCGCCAATTCTTCGTTACCGGTTTTAGGCAGTTCAAAAGAATCTGCGGTTAACCCCAACGGGTAATTCTTTACAAATTCTGCATCGAGCTGTTCGACCAATGATTTGATCGCATCGGAATGGGTATGGAAGAGCTCAAAATCGTTGATTGAAAATATAGCCCGAATGGCAGGGAGTTTTGCCGGATCAATGGTTTGAAAAATAGCATCTGAACTAAACAGCACAACCGAATCAGAATGGTTGATGATCGATTGGATATCATCGGGCTTAAAATCAGGTAGAATGGGTACAATGACAGCACCATAAGATACGGTTGCAAGATAAACACAACACCAACGGGCTGAATTTTTCCCTACCAGGGCAATCTTGTCACCCTTTTTAATTCCCATGCGGTCGAAAAGATGATGAAACTTAAGTATATAATTTCCGGTATCGGCATAGGTTAATTTTTCTCCATTGTAATCAGAGAGTGCGGGTAGGTTCCAGTTCTTTTTAATGCTTTCTTCAATATAACTTACAAACTGTTCCTTGATCATGACTTCAAATTTTCGTTTAGCAAGGAAAGATAGTGAATTTTT
>CAYTNC010000405.1:0-2152 GCA_964438935.1 uncultured Bacteroidales bacterium | reverse complement strand
GTCATGTCGCTTGTGGTGATCCCCTGTGTTTATTATATTTTCGACCGGAAGAAAAAAACAATGCCTGAAGCAGCTTAATTGAGCATGATGGATTTTATAATCAAACGAAGGGTTCTTATTGCCATGCTATTCGCAGCAATGGCGATGCTGGGCATATTTTCATACAGGCAACTGCCCGTTGAACTGCTTCCCAATACACAGATTCCCTATCTTTTTGTGCAGGTAGGCACCACCCTTGAGACCGACCCGAAATACATTGAAACACAGGCTGTAATACCGCTTGAAGGCGCCATTGGTACCCTTAAAGATGTTGAGAAGATTGAATCAACCGTTGACCAGCAACAGGCTTTTATTCAGATTTCATACCGGCATCAGGCCAACCTCAAAATAGCCTATCTGAAACTTCTGGAAAAGGTGGAAGAAGTCAAACAAAACCTGCCTGACGGATTCTTTGTTCAAGCCCTCCGGTTTGATATGGAAATGATCAACAACAGCCTGATGACCATTCAGGTCAGGGGAAGCGGGGGAGTGGACCGCGTGCGGGAAATAGTGAACAGGGATATTTATAACAGGCTGCTCAATGTGAATGGCATAGCGAATGTTGCCGTATTCGGCGGGCGAGTGAAAACCTTTGAAATCAGGCTTAATGAGGAAGTCTGCAAATCATATGGAATTACTGCCGCAACCGTCAGAGATGTTATTAACCGGAACAGCAGCTCAAGAACTTTTGTGGGGAAGGTCACCCGTGATAATCAGATGGTTTTTGTGAACGTGGTTGCGGAATATGAAGACATCAGCACAATCAGTGAGCTCGTAGTTAAAGAACAGGGCTCCGTGCGACTAAAGGATGTGGCTGATATCACCTTCGGATTCAAAAATCAGGATTCATACAGCAGGGTGAATGGAAAAGAGGCTGTGACCATCGAATTAACCCGCGATACGCAGTCGAATATGATTGACCTGGCCACCAGGATGAAGAAGGAAATAGCTGCCCTGAACCATGAATTAAAGGCAAAGGATATAGAAATTGTGATTCAGAAGAATGCCGCCGAACGCATGGAGCGAAACATCAACCAGATTATTCAGCTTGCCCTGGTAGGGGGCCTCCTGGCCATATTCATTCTTTGGATCTTTCTGAAAAACATCCAACTGGTGTTGGCCATTGGATTGGCCATGCCCATTTCGGTTTACACGGCTTTCAATTTCTTTTATGCTGCCGGTATATCCATCAACAGCCTGACGCTTCTGGGAATGGCACTGGCCATTGGCATGCTGCTCGATAACAGCGTAGTGGTTATGGAAAACATATACCGGCTTGCTGCACAGAAAGTGGATACAGATACGGCAGTAATTCAAGGCACTACAGAGGTGTGGAGATCCATTTTTGCTGCTACACTGACCACGGTAGTGGTTTTTTTGCCCTTTGCATTTTCAAAGAACTTTATGGTTGCCATCCTCGGCAAACATGTAGGGGTTTCCATTATTTCCACTTTACTGGTTTCACTGCTGGTTGCCATGCTCTTTATTCCCATGGTCACCCATGTGATACTGAAGCAGGGAAACAAAAACCGGAGTGCAAATTTCAGCGCAATTTCCTTTCACAACCGGCTCATACAAATTTACAGGGTGATCCTGAAAACCTGCATGAGAAATCCTGCCGGAACGGCTATCGGAGCCCTGATCGCTTTCTTTGTAATTCTGCTGATCAGTTTGGGATTGAGCTTTATTAAAATGCAGGAACCCGAGATTGTTGAACTTACCCTGTATGCAACCATGCCCGGCGGCACTACCCTCGATAATACCGATCAGGTGGTGGCCGATGTGGAAAAGCGATTGGAAAATCTGGAAGAGAAAAAAGATGTAATCAGCCAGGTTTACGAGGAGGAAGCCCAGATGACCGTTGTTCTGCAGAAGAATTACAAAAAGATACGAAACTATTCTGTTCCGAAAATAAAACAGGAAATCATGAATAGCGTGTCGGGATTAAAGCCTGGAAATTTCAGCTGGGATCCTCCTGCCGGTGGCCGGCGCTTTGGCGGCGGAGGGAATGCCGGAAATGCGGGTATGGAAGGATTGCTGGGAATGGGTAAAGAAACGGAAAAGGTAATCATTAAGGGCGAAGATTACCCCCGGCTTGTTTCACAGGCCAACC
>CAYTNC010000404.1:0-2154 GCA_964438935.1 uncultured Bacteroidales bacterium | reverse complement strand
AAAGGCCTCAAAAAATAAAGGAATAATACTAACAGACCATGATTATAGAAACGTTTTTGATATAGCTAATCGATATTGTTTGATTTTTGATGGAGGGATAAAGCTGATTAAGGATAAATTTGAACTTGTAAAATGGGGATATGTTTCAGAATCGAAAATATAATAAATTACTGGTGCCAGCAACCGGTGCTCATACACAACCTGCCTGCCGTTACGCAGGCTCAAGCCAGCCTGCCTGGCGGCAGACAGGGCAGGCAGTTGCAAGATTCTCCCTTCAGGCGGTGACATACCCTTGAAGGGTATGTTCTATAACAAACAAATTAGCTTTTCCCGGCCCTTTTCCGATCGTGTTCGCTTAGCAGGATTTTGCGCAACCTGATTGAATGCGGTGTGATTTCCACATATTCATCTTCCTGTATGTATTCCAGGGCTTCTTCAAGGCTGTATTTCACTGGGGGGATGAGCTTTGCCTTTTCATCACTGCCTGAAGCCCGCATGTTGGTTAGTTTTTTTGACTTGGTGACATTAAGCACCAGGTCGCCTGCCCGGCAATGCTCGCCAACAACCTGTCCGGCGTACACTTCTTCCTGTGACTCAACAAAAAACTGCCCGCGATCCCTGAGTTTATCAATGGCATAAGCAAAGGCGGTTCCTGTTTCCATGGCAATAAGTGAGCCGTTAACACGGCGCTCAATAGTTCCTTTAAGCGGCTCGAAATCCTTGAACCGGTGCGACATTACTGCCTCTCCTGCAGTTGCTGTAAGCAGGTTGCTCCGAAGCCCGATGATACCGCGTGAAGGTATGTCGAATTCAAGATGAATACGATCGCCGCGTCTTTCCATCATCAGCATTTGCCCCCTACGAGATGAAACCATCTCAATCGCTTTGCCTGAATTTTCTTCCGGGAGGTCAATGTACAAAATCTCCATGGGTTCGCAGGGTTCTCCGGCAATGGTTTTGATAATTACCTTGGGTTGGCCGACCTGGAGTTCATAACCTTCACGTCGCATAGTTTCAATGAGGATGGATAAATGCAGCACGCCACGACCAAAAACAATGTGGGAGTCGGGTGTTCCTCCCTTCTCAATGCGTAGGGCCAGGTTCTTTTCCAGTTCCTTATCAAGCCTTTCTTTCAGGTGTCGTGAGGTTACGTATTTGCCTTCCTTGCCATAAAATGGTGAATCGTTGATGGTGAAAAGCATACTCATGGTAGGCTCATCCACATTAATTGATTCGAGTGCCTCCGGTTCATCCAATTCCGCAATGGTATCGCCAATATTGAAGCCTTCAATGCCAACCAGAGCACATATATCCCCGCATCCTACAACAGGAACCTTACGATAAGCTAAGCCTTCATAAACCGACAGTTCTTTGATGCGTGTGCGGGTAATGCTTCCGTCACGTTTTACCAGTGAAACACCCATGCCTTCCTTTAATTCTCCCCTATGCAACTTACCAATGGCTATCCGGCCCAGGTAATTGGAATAATCGAGGTTGGAGATCAGCATCTGGGGCGAACCTTTAATTATTTTAGGCGGTGGTATATGCCTTACAATGGCATCCAGAAGTGGGGTGATATCGTCGGTGGGCTTTTTCCAGTCATCCGACATCCAGCCGTTTTTGGCTGAACCATAAATGGTGGGAAAATTCAACTGATCATCTGTACCGCCCAGGTTGAACATCAGTTCAAATACCTGTTCCTGAACTTCTTCGGGACGGCAGTTGGGCTTGTCTACCTTATTAATAACCACTATGGGCTTTAGCCCAAGGTTTAGCGCTTTCTGCAACACAAAACGTGTTTGAGGCATGGTGCCCTCAAAGGCATCTACTAATAAAAGAACACCGTCGGCCATATTCAGCACACGTTCTACCTCGCCACCGAAATCGGAGTGTCCGGGTGTGTCAATGATGTTGATTTTGATACCGGAATAAGTAACCGATACGTTTTTGGCCAGGATGGTGATGCCTCTTTCCCGTTCCAGTTCATTGCTGTCCATCACCAGTTCTCCAGGACTCTCGTGAGCCTTGAAAAACTTGGTTTGCAAGAGAATTTTATCTACCAGGGTGGTCTTTCCATGATCTACATGGGCAATAATCGCTACATTCCGGATATCCTTCATTCAAAAATAAAATAGGGCGCAAAGATATAATAAA
>CAYTNC010000403.1:0-2156 GCA_964438935.1 uncultured Bacteroidales bacterium | reverse complement strand
TTTTGTAATAATCAATGGCCGTGGCATAATCGCTTTTATCGAGATACACGTTGCCGATATTGGTGAGCGAACTTCCGATACCCGACAGGTTTTGCTGTAACGAATCAATCGCCAGCACCCTGGTGTAAGCCTCAACAGCTTTGGGGTATTCACCTGTGTTCCGGTACACATTGCCCATGTTGTTCATCACACTGGCCACGATCTCCTGTTCATCCACCTTTTCAGCCAGTAACCGGGCGCGGTTATAATGATCAATTGCCAGGGGATATTCGCCTTTAAAATAATGTACATTGCCAAGCAGCTTTCCGGCAACGGCCTGTTCCCTGATATCCTTAAGCCTGGTGGCCAGCTCCATTTTTTTAGCAGCAAAGTAACCGGCTGAATCCAGGTCGATCGAATAATACAACACACAGAGTTCCTCGTAAACAGTCAGTTTATCTTTGTCACCGGCTTTCCGGAGGACATGCAGCAGGCTGTCGGTTTCAGCTGGAAAAACCGTATTTCCCAACAGGATAAGTGAAATTAACAACAACACCTTATTCATGATTCATGATGCTTGTAAACAGGATTTATAAGTAATTCTATTTTGACAGATGTAAAAACTCAAATTATATCGTCCCTATGGGGACTTAAAGAACGTTAATATGTTCAAATTCTACCAATATTTGACCTCTACGAGGTTAGAAAAAAGTGCCAGAGGCACGAAATATTGGTAGAAAAGAAATTAATCGTATCCATAATAGTCCTGTAAGGACGATATATTAAATTCAGTCAAATTAGAATTAAAAGTGACTCAATATACTATGTTTTATCATAAGAATTCCTTTTTTAAGCGGGCAATCTGTTTATCTTTGAAAACAATAAGGATTCCCGATGCTGAAAATTGCCATTATCGAAGACGAAGAGAAATCGCTGGGTTTCATCCGCAGCATCATCGAACAGCATTGCCCTGCAGTGGAAATTATTGGCACCGCCACAAGCGTGCAATCGGCAGTTACCCTGTTAACCAACGTAAAACCTGCTCTGGTGCTTTCCGATATTAACCTGCCCGATGGCACTGCGTTTGAAATGTTAAGCAGGCTGGACGAAATTGACTTTAAGGTTATTTTCATCACCGCCTTCGAGGAATATGCCATCAAAGCCATAAAATTCAGCGCCCTCGACTACCTGGTCAAACCCATCGACCCGAATGAACTGGTTAAGGCCGTAAACAAGGCCAAAGAACAAATAGAGCACGAAAACAACAGCCTGAAGCTGAAGGCCCTGTTGTCGAATGTGCGGGATTTCTCTGATAAGCTCCGGAAAATTGTTTTGAAAACATTCGACAGCATATACGTCGTAGACCTGCAGGATATCATCCGGTGCGAATCGGACAATTCATACACCCTTTTTTACCTGAAAGACAGCCGCAAAATAATGGTCTCCAGTGTGCTTAAGGATTATGACGAACTGCTGGCTGATTCAGGCTTCATACGCGTACACAAATCGCACCTGGTTAACCTCAATTATATTGATAAATTCATTAAATCCGACGGCGGTTATCTCATCATGAAAGATGGCGCCAGCGTCCCCGTTTCGCAGCGGAAAAGAGACATGATCATGGATTTTTTCAATAACCTGCAATAACAAATACTAATTCATCCGCACCGTTTACTGGTTTTCTCCCGGCGTTTAGCAATTCGTCACGGTTCATCTGACATTTTTATTGAATTATTGTAACGGTAAATTACCTCATTCAATGAATTGTCTGATATGAACCAAATTTCAATTATCATGAAAAAAAATGTTATGCTGCTCATGCTGGCTTTCACCTGCATTGTCATGAATGCCCAGTGGAAAAGTTATCCAACCGACGCCAAGTTTGTAACCCACATGTACGAGGACAAACAGGGCAATGTATGGTTTCTCAACAGGGAATCGCTGTCGCGGTCGTGCCTGGTGAAATTTAACGGGCAACAGGTGGAAAACCTGAAAACCCTTGATAAGGCAAGAACCGACTGTGTTTTTGAATTGCTTGATGGTCCCGATGGAAAACTCTATGCCGCTACCCTATACGGACTTGCAGTTTGCGACAACGGCCAATGGAGCGTGAAGGATAACAACAGCGGATTGCCGGCCAACCTTGTAAAGGATGCACATTTCGACAAAAACGGAAC
>CAYTNC010000402.1:0-2160 GCA_964438935.1 uncultured Bacteroidales bacterium | reverse complement strand
TCGGGAATCATGTCGATCAGCACATCCATCAGGCCAACCTGAACATTCCGCAACGGCAGGTAGGGTATGAGGCCAACTGTAAATATTATTGCCGGGCCCAGGGCCAGCATGAAATGAAAGGCAATGGATGTTGCCCTGATGTTCAATGAGCCTTTGAGAAGGCCCTGGATAAAAAGACTGACCACCTCGTAAAACGACAGTCCCTTTGAACCGGGGAAGCTGATTTTCCGGCAGTGGTCGCCCAGCCTGTGTATGTGAGAGTCGAAGTATTTATATGTGCGCCCGCTGCCTTCGGAACTCATCAGGTTAGTAATTTACTGCCTTTAAACTCAGGTCGAGACTTTTGATGTGATGCGTCAGCGCGCCCACAGAAATATAATCGACGCCGCATTCGGCATAATCCCTGATGTTTTCAATGGTAATTCCGCCCGAAGATTCTGTTTCGTATTTTTCCCCTATCAGTTCAACCGCTTTCTTTGTGTCATCAATTTCGAAATTATCGAGCATAATGCGGTTAACTCCTCCTGTTTTCAAAATTGTACCAACATCCTGGAGATTTCTGGCTTCGATTTCTATAAGTAAATGCATGCCCTTTGCTTCAAGATAATCATGTGTGCGTCTGATGGCATTTTCAATGCCTCCGGCAAAATCAATGTGGTTGTCCTTGATCAGGATCATATCATAAAGGCCGATCCGGTGATTCACCCCACCGCCGATTCTTACTGCTTCTTTTTCAAGAAAACGAAAGCCGGGAGTGGTTTTCCTGGTGTCGAGAATTTTGGTTTTCAATCCTTCCAGCCGGGTAACATATTGGTGGGTGCTGGTGGCAATGCCGCTCATCCGTTGCATGATATTCAAAACAAGCCGCTCTGCTTTAAGCAGGGTTTGAACCTTACCTTCCACAAAAAAAGCAACATCCATGGGCAAAACATGATCTCCGTCTTTCCTGAAAATTTCAAGCCGGATACCTTCTTCAAGCTTGCGGAAAACTTTTTCAGCTACTGTTATACCAGCGAGGATGCCTTCTTCCTTAACCAGCAATTTGGCTTTACCGTCAGCATCAGCCGGAATACAGGCGAGCGACGTGTGATCGCCATCTCCTATATCTTCAGCCAGCGCGTTTTCAATGAATCTGTCGAAGTAGTTATTCGGCATTGTCTTCTTCAAATCGGAGTTGGTGTATAAAAGGCTTGCTATCTTTCAGCTTGATCAGCATGGTTACCCTGTAATTGCCTGTTGAAGTGGAAAGGTTTCCGATGGCATATTGTGCTCCTTCTTTTCCACCCTTGTGCAAAAGCACGAAATTATTAGGCACATGCTTTATAAAAAAATTTTTAACGATAAGTTCCGCCTGCTGGCTGCTGTATATATCTTCCTGACCCGGGATGGCCAACTCAATGCTGGAGTTGAAGTATTTCGAAAGCTGGGCCACATTGCCCGATTTCAGCGCTTCAACAATGGCAGAAGGGATTTCGTCATATTCCGATGCATTGATTATCACCTGCATAGGCAACATCAACAGCAATAAGGTAAGGAATATCTTAAATCTGTTGATCTTCAGCTTGGCGTTTATCATGCTTATTTTAAAATATAAAGTATTTTTGACTAATGATAAAATCATTTGCATCACAAATTTAATTATTTAATTCAATTAACATCAATTAACAAATTCCGGGCCAACTATTGCCTTCCGGAACAACTAAATAACATGAAAATTAGTGTGATTAACCTTGGCATAACGCAGGATCAATATCTGAAAGAGGGAATTATACTTTATGAAAAAAGGCTGAAGCACTATGTGCCATTTGAAATGACTTACCTGAATGCACTGCGACCTTCCAGGAACCTGTCATTTCAGGTTCAGAAGGAACAGGAGGGCAAGATACTACTGGCAGCTATTGAAAAATCGGACCATGCTGTTTTGCTGGATGTGGAAGGCAATCAATATAGCTCGGAAGCTTTCTCGGGATACCTTCAACAAGCTATGAACAGGGGAACACGTCACCTGGCATTTGTGATCGGCGGGCCCTACGGATTCTCTGATGAGGTGTATCAGGCAGTGACTGACCGCATCTCCTTGTCGTCTATGACATTCTCGCATCAACTGGTGCGGCTGGTTTTTCTGGAACAACTCTACAGGGCTTTTACCATCATCAGGGG
>CAYTNC010000401.1:0-2162 GCA_964438935.1 uncultured Bacteroidales bacterium | reverse complement strand
TCACCGCATTGTCTTTATTCACATAATAGATCAGGTGATTGTATCCTTCAAACTTATCGCTCCGGTTTTTATAGGTATTCAGGTCGAGGCTGTACTGGAATGGCCCCGACTGCGTGACGAGCTGATTCTTATTATAGCGCGCAAAGGAATAGGCTTCCAGTAATTTGTTCTTTTGATATTTTTTATCGAGCAATACATCGGGAAATCCGAGTTCTTCTGCTACGAGCCTTGATGAAAGCTCCAGGTAAAAACTCACTTCAGCCCGTTCCCCGGGTTGTGTGTACCTCAGCCACCCGAGGTAATTGATCTGGCCATTCTGAATGTCCAGGTATGAGAAATTGGTTCCGGGCAGCTGCATGCTGCCACCCGACAACATACCGGCATAATAATCGGAACAATTCACCCATTGGCTCACCGAATCCTCATCAACAAGAATATTCACATTGGGGTCGCAAACCTGAAAACGGATCTTGTACTTACCCCAAAAACCATTGAAATACCTGTTCCGCAGGTAATTGAAAATCTGATCATCAGGAACCCTTGAAAAAAGATACTTTTGAAAGATATCATCATTGCTGAGTTTTTCGCTGATATCATAAAGCAGGTATTCAGCTACCGGATCATGCTGCGTGGCCAGATTGCTGGCCAATACACGCATGTTATTCATCAATTTTTGTCGGGTATAGTTCGAAAAGAAATATACAGAATAAACCGAGAAAAACATAACCATAAAAGCCATAGTGGTAAAATTACCGGCCGGCATGTTTCGGTATTTTGTGAAAGCCAGCATGGCAAATAACACCATAAAGGCCAGACAAGAGCCATAATCAAGCCGATAACCAAAAAGATAAAGAAGCATAAAAATACCTGAACTAACCAGAACAAAAACCAGTATTAACTTAATCAGGCTGCAGTTTAACGGACAAATGGAGAGTAGTTTGTTCGTCAGCAAAAGGATGCCTATGAAATGTATGGCTGTGATTACAAGTCCGATTACCGTGTAACCACCCAGTGAAGCCACCCTGTAAAACTCAAAATTGATGGTTGAATGCAGAATAAGCGTCGAAAGCAGAAAATGGGTGTAAATGAAAAAACCTGTAAGTACTGTGATCATGACCACCACAGCTCCCGGGTTCCCACCTGGTTTTTTTTTTGGTTTTGGAACCGGGATTGTAAATGCTGAAGAAAATTCGATTATAATAAACAGAACCAGCAGCGTATTGATTAATACATCACCAAGTGATGGCAGCCACACTGATTTTGCAAAGGGAACGGGGCCAAATAATTCCAGATCGTAGAGGTTTAACGGGATATGATATCTGTACTGCAACCAACGCATTAAGGCAAAAATGGGAATGAGCATCAGCAGGGTAAAATTCCGCATACCCGGTTTCCTGATCCGGCCGATGAGGTTATGAATGAGCAACAGCAAACTGATCAGGGCCAGCAGAAACATAACCGGGATAAAGTATTTCTCAAAGGCTGCGTATCGGATCTCCTCTCCTCTGAACTTAATAGAGAACAGGTAGATGCCCTCCCAATCCAAAACAGAGAACGAGCCAGGCTTTGCTTCGGTATATAATTCAGTAGATGCCGGCAGTTTCAGATCCGGTTGAAACCCGCTTTCCAGGTAATCATTTTCATACGGATATTCAGTTTTTACCAGAATAAGCCCGTATGCCCTTACGGAATCATTCAGATAAGGCTTGATCACATACCATGAATTGGAGATAAATTGAAAATGCCTTCCTGCAAATTTGCCTTCATCAAAAAGTGAAAACGACAGGGAATTATCCGACCAATAAATCAGGCTGTCGTTGCGATATGCCATCACCACTATTCCTTCGTTGCCCGGTAGGGTTGTGCTGAGCTGCCAGCTGCCGGCCTGCAGCTTTTCCACTAACCGGTCTGTGCGCCTGAACTTTTTGTTTATTTCTTTCTGCAGCCGGCGATGATCTGCTTTTTTATAATGCCAGTTATCCAGCAGCAGATTCCCGGATATCGCAATCAACAGCAATATCAGAAAGGTAAGGATGGTTCTGCCCGTTTTCATAATTCCAGCTGGTGTATCATTTGGTTGATGTTTCAAGCATGATGATAGGGTTCGCCCCTGATGATGGTAAAAGCCCTGTAGAGTTGTTCCAGAAAAACCAGCCGCACCA
>CAYTNC010000400.1:0-2174 GCA_964438935.1 uncultured Bacteroidales bacterium | reverse complement strand
TGACTTATTTTTATGCCAGGCAGTGGTATCACATCAATATTTTCAGGATGATATTGGAGGGCAGTTTTGTGAAAGCCTTTTAAGGAAAGCTCAAATCATTAAGGCGACTTTTTCAGCTACCTTTTCTGCAATGATCTTACAGTGTTTAATGCAGGAACCGTTGATGAAGTTTTCCACATCTCTTGTTTTTGCAAAATCATATCCCCAAATCCGGTTACAGTTAGTTGAACCGAATTCATTTCGGAACCAGGTACCTAGTTCTTCACTTAGCCGAATCGACCGGTTGAAATTATTCACTTCTTCTTGCATGGCTTCATCGGACTTATTATGCATCAGCAACCAGGTCATTCGGGCAACGCGTGAATAATCATGCTCCATTCTGGCTGTAGCTGCGCTTAATGCCATAACACCTCCGGCCAACGCACCACAGGTGCGGTTCATCATGGCTATTCCCCCGGTAAATATCCATGAAGCCTGGAGCAGTTCTTTTGTCAGTGTTATCTTTTCGCTTAAATTCTTCAGTACGTTTTGTGAGCAATGAAATGAATGGTTGTCGAATTCACGCATGAGAAGAGAGAGGGCTTCTTTTTTTTCTGCAGACATTTCACCCGGATCAGATATTGCAGTGGACCGGAGTTGATGAACACCACACACGGCTTTTATACACGATGATATACCGTTTCCCTGAATAATCCTGCAGGCAAATGCATTATTATATTTAATGAATTCATTATAATATGCTTGTGAAATACTGATCAGGCGCAACTTTTCTTCGACAGGAGCAGAATCAGTGGTATGTGAACTCATAAACATCAATGGCGCCGTAAGCGCTCCGCACTCCATGTCGGAACCGGCTATACCTCCTGCCATCGCTCCGGAATAGAGAACTAAATCACTGCTATCGATACCGTTGATGTCGGTCAGCGTTTGCATAACACTTGGTGCGCAATGCCCCATGCGTAGCAGGTTATTGAGGCTTCTTAATTTCTTTTTATTGTAAAAGCCATACCCGGCAATACTGATGGCTCCAATGCCTGCCGCTGCAATCAGACTTTTTCGGGCAAATTCCCTACGGCTTAAAGAACGGCTTTTACTATTTTCTGGCATTTTATTAGAAAATAAATCATTCGAATTTATTAAAACCCGTTTAATTAGAAAAGGTAAATATCTTTTGGGGATTAAAAATGGAACATTATATTTGCAAAACGATTGAACAGTTGTTCATATAATCCATTATGAAGAAACGAGCTTCTGATAAGAGCCTACAAAATAGTGTAGAAAAGGTAAAGGTGATTTCAGTAAAGAAAAAGATGAAAACCGAGAAATGTTTTCAATACCTGGCCGAAACATTTAAAGCCATGAGTGATCCCACCCGTGCTAAGATAATTTTTGCCCTTTGCCAGGAAGATGAATTATGTGTCAGTGATCTTTCGAGCATTATTGAAACAACTAACTCTGCCATTTCGCACCAGTTGAAAACTTTGAGAAACATGAAGCTGGTGAAATACAACAAAGTAGGTAAGTTGGCCTTTTATTCATTGGATGATCAACATATTAACAATCTCTTTGCAGAAGGTTTGAGGCATGTCGAAGAGAAATAGTTTTTTTTCTGATAGTCGAATAGGTGTTCACATATTTATATTTTAATTCACATGATTACTGAAAAAGGAAACCGGCTGTTATCTGAGATGAAAATTGGTGAGACTGGTTTCGTTGTTGCTGTAGCCGGAGGTAAGAGGGCCACAAAAAGACTGGCAGATCTGGGATTGATTCCGGGAACATTGGTAAGGGTAGTCCGAAAGACTTTGTTCTCAGGGCCAATGCAGATTGAGGTTTGCGGTTCGAAATTTGCCATTGGAAAGGGATTGGCGCAGAAAATTATTATGGATATCAATGACTGAAAACAATCATATTACAATTGTACTTGCGGGCCAGGGAAATGCAGGGAAGTCTTCATTGTTTAATAATTTAACCGGGTTGCACCAGCATATTGGCAACTGGGCCGGAAAAACAATTGAGAAACGCGAGGGCACCCTTTTTTATAAAGGCCATACTATTGACGTACTTGATTTACCGGGTATTTACTCTTTAACCACTTATTCGGTTGAAGAGGTTATTTCCCGTGAGTTTATAACACATCATCATCCCGATTGTGTGATCAACGTGGTTGATTC
>CAYTNC010000399.1:0-2174 GCA_964438935.1 uncultured Bacteroidales bacterium | reverse complement strand
GCAGTGGCAGTGGCAGTGGCAGTGGCAGTGGCAGTAGCAGTAGCAGTGGCAGTGGCAGTAGCAGTCAAATCCCAAATCCCTATTTCCAACGCACACACATCCAGTATCCAGTATCCAGTATCTTTTCTAATTAAGCGCTTCTTAATTTATTAAATTATATTTATATTTGCCGCGAAGCATGATTTGATGAACCGAATAGGAGAACGCATAAAAAGGAAGAGGGAACAACTCAGACTGCAGCTGAACGATCTGTCCAGACTGGTGGGCGTGAGTTCTAGTGCGCTCAGCCAGATTGAGAATGCCAAAGCTTCTCCGTCAATTGGTACCCTCAAATCAATTGCTGAAAACCTGCACACCACTGTTGGGGAACTCATTGGTGAAAATGAATCTTATGGCCGCCATCCGGTGACCCGCAAAGATGAAATGAGGCTGATTGACCAGAATGAAACGGGTGCCAGGGTATACCTGCTTTCGGGCCACGAAATGAACAACAACATGGATGCCTATTTACTCCGGTTTAATAAAGGTTCAGATGCAAAAGGCTTTTTTACCGACTATAACGGGCAGGTTTTCTGCCGTGTTTTACACGGTAAGATAGGATGTGTTATTGACAGCAAGCACTACGAGATGGAGGTCGATGACAATGTTTATTTCAATATGAAGTCGCTTGAAAGTATTCACTGTATTGGAAAGGAAATGAGTGAACTATTGTGGGTTATTACTCCTCCTTTTTTCAACAATGAAAAGAATCGCAACTGGTTTTAATGTCGTAATTTTATACACTTAAACAAAATATCAGATATGATTGAATTTTTTGACCTGGTTAAGCAAAAGAAGATAAACCTTCCTGCCGAAATCATCTCACTTGTGAACGACAGTAAAAAGATTACCTTTTATGATACGGTTGAGGAGTTGGCATTGGCGGCTGTGGGTGGTGAAAACAGCAATTCATTTGAAGTTAAGTATGATATTCCCGGTAAGGGTGAATTTACCGAGGCTGTGGTGCACCGGGTTACCAATGGTGTTTCAGCTAATTACACCGAGGCCTATATGCGGCGTCGCGATCCTGATACCATGGTTGTTGCAGATGATTTTCCATCAGATAAACAACAATTTGATGACAAGTATGGGTATGATTTTGAGGTTTTGCGTAAAGAAACCATGCAATGGATGAAAGAGCAGGAACTTGCTGCTTTCTTCTACTTTGCCGGAAGTGAAAAGATTGGCCTGGGCGGAATTGCCATTGCGCCGGCAAATGCCGGTTTTTTTTCCATGGGATTATCTATGCTCCAAAGAATCATTGCCACATCAGAATTACCTGATAATTTTTCCATTGATTCGGTGATATATGTGGCCCCTACATTCAGGCATACCCATTTTAACGGTAAACAGGTTGTGGTTCACCGCCGTACCGAAACATTGCATGAGATCTATTCTTACAACCTGTATCCCGGTCCCAGTGCCAAAAAAGGTTTATATGGTGCCCTGCTTACAAAAGGCGAAAGAGAAGGCTGGATAACTGCCCATTGCTCCACCGTGGAAGTGATCAGTCCCTATGACAACATCACCACCTTTATGCATGAAGGAGCAAGCGGAGGAGGGAAGAGCGAGATGCTGCAGCACATAGTCAGGGAATCAAACGGTCAGGTTTTAATAGGAGAGAATACCATCAATGGAGAAAAGCGGTTGATCAGTCTCCCCCTGTTTTGCTCTTTCCGGCCCGTGACAGATGATATGGCGCTCTGTCATCCTTCGGTACAGCGCGATAACGGAAAACTTGCGGTGCTCGATGCCGAAAACTCATGGTTTATCAGGGTTGATGGCATTACCGACTATGGTGACGATCCTTTTCTGGAGAAGATCACTATTAAGCCCAGGAAACCTTTGTTATTTCTGAATATTCAGAGTCACCCCGATGGCACCGTGCTCGTCTGGGACCATATTGAGGATCAGCCAGGCAAGCGGTGCCCGAATCCCCGGGTTGTTTTGCCCCGTGATATTGTTCCGGGTATTGTCAATCGTCCTGTAAGTGTTGATGTCAGAAGTTTTGGCGTACGAACGCCTCCCTGCTCAAGGGAAAACCCCAATTACGGCATTTTAGGTCTTTTTCATATTCTGCCACCTGCTTTAGCCTGGTTGTGGCGTTTGGTATCTCCGCGGGGACACGCTAATCC
>CAYTNC010000398.1:0-2176 GCA_964438935.1 uncultured Bacteroidales bacterium | reverse complement strand
TGTTAGAATTATTAAACAGCGATGAAAGGAGCGTGGGGCGCCGTTCGGTTTATGCTGCCAATACACATTTCAGCATTTGATATAAAATTTTTAGATTATGAATCGCCTGTTTTTATTAATACTGGTATGTTTTACCTCAGTTTTTGCCTACACGCAGAAAAAAGCAATAAAGCAGGCTGAATTGCCTGAACGCGTGATCAGCATTGATTACGGTATTGAAAAAGGGCCTTTGAATACCCTGTTCAATGAGTGCGTGGGAGCAGGTCGGGCCAATGAAGGCCTCCGTGCCGACTGGCAGCAACAGCTTGCATATGTAAAAAAAGAGTGTGGATTCCGGTACATTCGATTTCATGGGCTTTTTACGGATGATATGGGGATATATAAGGAAGATAACAAGGGAAATCCCGAATACAACTACATGTACGTTGATGCGTTATTCGACTATTTGTTGAGTATAGGCATCAAGCCATTAGTTGAATTGGGTTTTATGCCCAATGCGCTGGCCAGTGGCAAGGAGACTATTTTCTGGTGGAGGGGCAATGTTACCCCACCAAAAGATTACAACAAGTGGGGAGCTTTGGTGAAAAACATTACCGAACACTTCACGCAACGATATGGAACGGATGAGGTAAAAACCTGGTATTTCGAGGTATGGAATGAACCCAACCTGAATCCCGGCTTTTTTACCGGTACGCAGGAAGATTATTTCAAACTGTATAAGTATAGTGTTGAAGCTGTAAAAAGCGTAAACCCTGCTTACAGGGTTGGCGGGCCCGGAACTGCCGGTGCTGCATGGGAAACCGAAATGATCGATTTCTGTGTAAAAAACAAGGTGCCCATCGATTTTGTCAGCACCCATTCTTATGGGGTAAACCAGGGATTTCTTGATGAGTATGGAAACTCAGGTACCCGACTTGCGCCACAGGAGTTTGCGGTAAGCGGTGATGTGCTGCAATCGCGCAAGGAAATTGCCAATTCGCCAAAACCCGATTTGGAATTACACTATACCGAATGGAGCGCTTCCTATACCCCTGCCGACCCGATACACGACAGCTATCATGAGGCTGCCTATGTATTGCAGAAATTAAAACAGGTTGGAAATTCAGTGCAATCCATGTCGTATTGGGTCTTTACCGATATTTTCGAAGAATCGGCCCCGCGGTTTACGCCATTTCACGGCGGTTTTGGAATGCTCAACACACAGGGAATCAACAAACCGGTGTTTTATGCCTACCAATTCCTGAACCAATTGGGAAAAACGGAACTGGCCAATGAGGATAAAATGTCGTGGGCTTGTAAAGATGAGAATGGCAATATTCAGATTTTAGCTTATGATTTCACCTACACACTCCCTGACTCGATAAACAACCAGGTTTACTACATACGCGATTTACCTGCCAAGGACAAAGGAAAACTCAAGGTAAAGATTATGGGAGTTCCTGATGGCAACTATTCGCTCCAGGTATATCAAGTCGGCTATCGTGTCAACGATGCCTATACTACCTATGTCGACCTGGGAAGGCCGAACCAGCTTACCCGGCAGCAGGTCGAACAGATTAAGAAAATCAATAGCGGAACTCCTGTTTCTGCTGAGATAGTAACGGTAAAGGAAGGTCTTCCATTTATCAAAACATTGGATCTTCGTGAGAACGATGTTTACCTGCTGAATCTTGTTAAGCTTTAAAACAATGGGAATGTAAAACACTAAAATTTTGTCTTTGAGTACGCTATAAAAAGTCACAAACCAAATGATGCCACTAAGTCACCAAGGCACTAAGCTAGTTGATATATGCATTTGCGGTATTATATGAGTTGTTTTCTTCGTGTCTTTGTGCCCCTGCCTGACGGCAGGCAGGTTCGTGGCCAAACCTGATTTTATGAAGAGAACTCGCCTTAAAACAACTAAAAGCAATGAAGCAAATTATCCACTACTTATTGGTCTCATTGGGAATTCTCTTCCTGCACGGAACCGGAGGAACCGCCCAGCAACTCTATGTTGGAGTCAACTACCATCCGCATGATGATAAGAATCAGGAGAAAATAGAAAGCGATATTGCTTTGATGAAAGCCGCAGGATTTAATGTTGTTCGCCTCGGGCATCTGGCATGGGACAGCTATGAACCATCGGAAGGTGTTTTCGACTTCGAATGGTTTGATCAGGTAATGGATAGGTTGG
>CAYTNC010000397.1:0-2185 GCA_964438935.1 uncultured Bacteroidales bacterium | reverse complement strand
TAGGATATTCCTTTGAGAAAATCACCGGTGACGTGGGATGCGGTAGCTCCGCTTCCTCCGTTACCAAATATGAAAATGGTATTACCTTTTTCCCTGGCGGTAAGCAGCAGATCAACCAGCCTTTCAATGGAATCAATACTTAAATGGGCCAGAACATCGGATACCCTGTTAAAATAATCACGAAACTCAGAATTCTTCATCAGCAAAATGTATTATTTTGGAACCTTCGCGTTCAAAAGCAAAGTTAAATTTTTCAAGCGGTTTCAGTTTTTCAATCAGTTTTTCCTGCTTTTCCTTTTCGCAATAAAACAACATAAAACCACCGCCACCGGCACCCAGCAGCTTGCCACCCGCAGCACCTGCCTGACGGCCTGCCTCATATATGTTGTCTATCTGCGAATTGGTGATCTGTGAAGCCAGTTTTTGCTTCAGTATCCAATTCTCATGCAGTATCTTTCCAAAATCGTCTAGTTTTTCGCCGTACAAACAATTTCGCAGATCATGCACTAGCAGTACCATGGATTTGAGTACGTTAAACTTTTCAATTTGAGCGGCATTTTTCTTTTGTTCTGATAAGATATCCGAGGCCTTTCTTTGATTGCCCACATAAAACATGAGCAGGTTTTCCTGCAGCTGCTGATAAACTTCATTTTTGATGTAGAGTGGTTCAACCCTGACATCACCGTTTTGTTGAAAATGAATGATGTTCATCCCGCCAAAAGCTGCCGCGTACTGATCCTGCTTCCCGATTGGCTCTCCAAGTATGTTAATTTCAATTTCACTAGCTTCACGGGCAAGCTGTTCATGCGTAACATATTCTCTTTTCACTGCATACAGGCAATGAAGTAATCCAACGGTAAAAGAGGACGAAGATCCCATTCCTGTTCCTGAAGGAATGTCCGCTATGGAGCTAATTTCAATACCATGGGTTACACCGGTTTTTCTCATGGCTTCCCGCAACAGGGGATGCTTTAACTCGTCAATGTTGTTAACGGTTTCCGTTTCGGAATACTTAACCCTAACCTGCCCCGGAAAGAAAAAGCGATGCGACGAAATATACATGTACTTGTTGATGCTTGTGCTCAGAACTGCCCCGGCGTGACGCGCGTAAAACGCCTCCAGGTCAGATCCGCCGCCGACAAAACTTATTCTGAAAGGGGTTCGGGTAATAATCATGGATTGATTAATTAATGATCAGATCAGCTAATTTACTTTCTTTTTCTATCAATTGAAATTCATCCTGTTCCCTTTTTTCAAAAAGAAGGGCCGTTTCATCAATAGTTTTACCACGCCAATTATAATATTCAGAAAAACGATTCCGGAATGTTTCCTTATCAGTTGTAGTAAACAGCTTCATATTTGCCAATTGGCGGATTTTTTCAGAGCTCAATGCCACAACTCCTTCAATAATGATCACCCGGGCATTTGTCGGATTGTATTCAACTGGTAAAGTGCCTCTCTCGGGATGGTTTGCATAGGTAACAAGTTTTAGCGTCTTGCCTCCAATCAGTGCAACCAGATCATCTTCCAAACTGATTAAGCGGAAACGGTCATATACATTCATGTTTTCCCTGCGCTCTTCTTCCGGAAGTATCCAATTGTCAAGCCCTACCTGTAATACCTGGTGACCGCGCTTTTCAAAGGAGATTCGCAGACAGGCAGCCAGGGTGCTTTTGCCAGTTCTTGTATTTCCTCCAACCAGAATAACATAAGGCAAACTACCTTGGTGATTTTCAAATCGCCTGAATACTTCATCAACCTGCAGCCGGTATGGTTCATCAACAATAAAATCAACAGCTTCTGCCAAATTGGAAAACATGAAATCAGGAATGATGCTGGTTTTCTTAATGCCGTATCCGGTGCGCACGCCAATGGTTATGCAACCTGTGTTGGCTCCGGCTTTGATATCGCGTTCCGAATCACCGATCATATATGAGGAGCGCGGATCGATGTTAAATTTTGCGATGGCTTTTCTGAACATGCCGGTCTGTGGTTTCCGGCAATCGCAATCAATTTTATATTTCGGATTTTCTTCCGGAAACCCTTTATCAGGATGATGAGGACAATAATAAATCGCATCCAGCCAGGCTCCCTGCTCACCCAGTTCACTTTCCATTTTCTTATGAATAGTTTTCACTTCCTCCTCGGTGCACAGATTCCGGGCAACCGCGCTCTGATTGGTAAC
>CAYTNC010000396.1:0-2186 GCA_964438935.1 uncultured Bacteroidales bacterium | reverse complement strand
ATCCTGACCTCCATAATCAATTGGCTCAATGTAAAAAGGGGCCATCAGATGGATTTATTCCGTAAATATCCAGCTGAGGTACAGCAGGATACTTTTCAGAAACTGATCAGCAGGGCTGAGGATACAGAATTCGGCAAAAAATACGGTTTCAAAAAGTTGCATTCCATGCAGGATTTTCAGGAAGCCGTTCCCATTCAAACCTATGACGAGTTAAAACCTTATGTTGACCGCCTCCGGAAAGGCGAAAGCAACCTGTTGTGGCCCGGAGATATCAAGTGGTTTGCAAAATCATCGGGTACAACCAACGATAAGAGCAAATTCATACCGGTTAGCAGCGAATCATTAAAGGATTGCCACTTCAAGGGTGCACGTGACGCCCTGGCCGTATACTTCCAAAACAACCCCGAAAGCAGGATCTTTAGTGGGAAAGGACTGACCCTGGGAGGCAGCCATAAAATAGATAATTACGATACACAGTCTTATTATGGCGATCTGTCGGCCATTCTAATTGAAAATCAGCCATTCTGGACCGAATTCATCCGCACACCCAGCCAGGAAGTAGCCCTAATGGAGAAGTTTGAGGAAAAACTGGAACATATTGCGGAACAAACCATTCAGGAAAACGTTACCAGCATTGCAGGAGTTCCTTCCTGGAACCTGGTTATGCTTAAATACATCCTGCAGTACACCGGTAAAAAGCATATTCTTGAAATTTGGCCCGATCTGGAGCTTTTTATCCATGGAGGAGTAAGCTTTTCACCTTACCGGGAGCAGTTCCGGAAAATCATACCTTCCGACAAGATGCACTATCTTGAAGCCTACAATGCCTCAGAAGGATTTTTTGCCATTCAGGATGACCCCCTTCAGAACGACATGCTGCTGATGCTTGATTACGGTATATTTTACGAGTTTATTCCCCTGGATGAGTATGACAAACCCCAATCGATATCTCTTTCAATTGCCAATGTGGAGAAGGACCGGAATTATGCACTCGTGATATCTACCAATTCGGGCCTCTGGAGATACATGATCGGTGACACAATCCGGTTTACCTCGCTCTTCCCGCATAAGATTGTTATTTCCGGAAGAACCAAGCACTTCATCAATGTTTTCGGAGAAGAAGTTATTGTTGACAATGCCGACAAGGCATTGCGAATTGCCTGCGACAAAACCGGTGCTGAAATATCCGATTATACTGCTGCACCTGTTTATATGAGCGATCAGCACCAGGGAGCTCATGAATGGATCATTGAATTTACATCGCCTCCTGAAAATCTGGATTACTTCACCACGCTGCTGGACCATGCCCTCATGTCGATTAATTCAGATTACGAAGCCAAAAGATACCTGAACCTGACGTTGGAAAAACCCATCATTCATTCGGCGAAACAGGGCAGTTTTTATAAATGGCTGCAGGAAAAGGACAAACTGGGCGGACAGAATAAGGTCCCCAGGCTGTCCAATGAAAGAAAATATCTTGAAGAACTACTTGAAATCCAATCGCGTATAAAAGCCAACTAGTCCATGAGTATGCACATAGCTGTTGCCGGTAATATCGGCTCGGGAAAATCCACATTAACCAGCCTGCTTTCCAAACATTTCGGCTGGGATGCCCATTATGAGGATGCAGATGACAATCCTTACATGAATGACTTTTACAACGACATGCAACGTTGGTCGTTCAACCTGCAGATCTATTTTCTGAATACCCGGTTTAATCAGATTCTGTCATTTCGCCGATCAGGGAAAACCCTGGTTCAGGACCGCACCATTTATGAGGATGCTTACATTTTTGCACCCAACCTCCATGCCATGGGATTGATGTCAACACGTGATTTTGAAAACTACTTCACACTGTTTAACATGTTGGCCTCATTGATTCAACCACCTGACCTGGTGATTTACCTTCGGGCTTCTGTTCCTACCCTGGTTAAGCAGATCCAAAAAAGAGGACGAAAATACGAAGACAACATCCGGCTCGATTACCTGAAAAGGCTGAATGAGCGGTACGAAGCATGGATTGAATCATACAAACTTGGGAAAATGCTCATTGTGGATGTGGACACCTATAATTTCATTGATAAACCCGAGGATATGAGTGTGGTGATTGATAAGGTGAATGCCTCGGTAAACGGACTGTTTTGATTTGCTGATTTGCTGATGTGCTGATTTGCTGATTTGCTGAT
>CAYTNC010000395.1:0-2200 GCA_964438935.1 uncultured Bacteroidales bacterium | reverse complement strand
TAATAACCATTAAATAAACCAACCATGGAAAATAGCGCTGAACATGTAAGTAAGTGTCCGGTTACCGGAGCTGTTGGAAAACACAGTGTTGGCAACAGCGGAACTAAAAACCGCGACTGGTGGCCCAATCAACTGAGGTTAAATATACTGCGGCAGAACTCTTCTTTGTCGGACCCAATGGGTGGAGAGTTCAATTATGCCGAAGAATTCAAGAAACTGGATTATGAAGCCCTTAAAAATGATTTGCGAAAACTGATGACCGATTCACAGGATTGGTGGCCGGCCGATTTTGGGCATTACGGACCGTTTTTTATCCGTATGGCCTGGCACAGTGCCGGTACATATCGCATTGGTGACGGTCGCGGCGGTGCCGGTGGCGGCCAGCAGCGCTTTGCCCCCTTAACAGTTGGCCCGACAATGTGAACCTTGATAAGGCACGCAGGTTACTTTGGCCGATCAAGCAGAAATATGGCAAGAAGATATCCTGGGCAGATCTGATGATCCTTACCGGAAACGTGGCGCTTGAATCAATGGGTTTTAAAACCTTTGGTTTTGCCGGCGGGCGAGCCGACGTGTGGGAACCGGAGGAAGATGTGTATTGGGGTGCAGAAACCAAATGGCTCGAAGACAGCGAGCGCTATTCGGGTGAGCGCGACCTCGACAATCCGCTTGCTGCCGTGCAGATGGGCCTCATTTACGTGAATCCCGAAGGACCCGGCGGCAATCCTGATCCGCTGGCGGCAGCCAAAGATATCCGCGAAACCTTTGCGCGTATGGCCATGAACGATGAGGAAACAGTTGCCCTTATTGCCGGCGGGCATACCTTTGGAAAAACCCATGGCGCAGGTGATGCTGCGCACGTTGGTCCCGAGCCTGAAGCAGCACCTGTAGAAGAGCAGGGTTTGGGATGGAAGAGCACGTTTGGCTCAGGTAAAGGTGGCGATACCATTTCCAGCGGCCTCGAAGTTACCTGGACCACCACACCCACCAAATGGAGCAACAACTTCTTCTGGAACCTGTTCGGTTACGAATGGGAGCTTGAGAAAAGTCCGGCCGGCGCCCAACAGTGGCGGCCCAAACACGGAATGGGAGGAAATACAGTGCCTGATGCACACGACAAGGAAAAACGCCATGCCCCGAAAATGCTGACCACCGACCTGTCACTGCGTTTCGATCCGGTTTATGAAAAAATATCCAGGCGGTTTATGGAGCATCCCGATGAATTTGCCGATGCCTTTGCCCGTGCCTGGTTTAAGCTGACACATCGCGACATGGGTCCGCGGTCGCGTTACCTTGGCCCAGAGGTGCCTGCAGAAGAGTTAATCTGGCAGGATCCGGTGCTTGCACCGGATCATCAGCTGATTGATGAAAAAGATATTGCCTCCCTGAAACAGAAAGTTCTGGCTTCAGGATTGTCCGTTTCACAGCTTGTTTATACAGCCTGGTCATCGGCGGCTACCTTTCGCGGATCAGATAAGCGCGGTGGCGCCAATGGCGCCCGCATCCGGTTGGTTCCGCAAAAGGACTGGGAAGTCAACAATCCGGCACAGCTTGCCAGGGTGCTCAAAACTCTTGATGAGATTCGCAACGAATTCAACAAAGCACAGGCAGGCGGCAAAAAAGTATCCCTGGCCGACCTCATTGTGCTTGCCGGTTGTGCTGGCGTTGAAAAAGCTGCCAAAGATGCAGGTGTAGCCATCACCGTTCCCTTTACACCGGGTCGCACCGATTCAACACCGGAACAAACCGACGTGCAGTCATTTACCTATTTGGAGCCTGCAGCCGACGGTTTCCGCAATTACCTGAAAAAGGTGTATTCGGTTCCGGCAGAGGAGCTGTTGGTTGACAAAGCCCGCCTGCTCACCTTAACAGCACCCGAAATGACTGTGCTTATTGGTGGTATGCGTGTGCTGAATGCCAATTGCGGTAACACCAAACACGGTGTATTTACAGAACGCCCCGAAGTGCTCACCAACGATTTCTTTGTGAACCTGCTTGATTTGGGAACTGCATGGAAGCCTGCAGCAGGATCAAAGGAAACCTTTGAAGGTGTAGACCGTACCACAGGCAAGGTAAAATGGACAGCCACACGGGTCGACCTGGTTTTTGGTTCAAACTCCGAACTCAGGGCGCTGGCAGAGGTATACGGAAGTGCCGATGCCCATGAAAAATTTGTAGATGATTTCGTAACTGCCTGGAA
>CAYTNC010000394.1:0-2203 GCA_964438935.1 uncultured Bacteroidales bacterium | reverse complement strand
CCCATGAAGTAAGTCAGGTTGTTATAAAAGGCCCTGTCAATCAGATTGAAATCAGCATGATGGTCACCTTCATAGTATTGTTTTCCCATGCTGTGTTTATAGAAGGTAATGACCCTCAGCGATTTTTTTTCCAGCAACAGCAGGTTTTCAGTACCACCTACCGGGTTAACCGATGAAAGACACTGGGCAGCAGTTTGAAAATTTCCTAAAACTGCGGCAATGAGAAGCAATATGGTGTTTTTATTCAACAACAATGGTGATTGTTTTTGTTTCCGATGCCCCATTACCATCTTTTACCTGACAGGTAATTTGGTTGGTTCCAACATGACAGGGAGATGAAGCATAGGTAACTTTTGCGCCTGAACCGAGAATATCTCCGGCTGAAGCCGACCAATAATAAACAAGCTTATATCCACTGGCAGTAGATGTTACAGGGGTAGTCTCGCCCGAACAGATCGTGTCGTGATCAGCAACAAGCGACTGATACACAAACGGCTGATTGGGATCACCTTCCCCGCCATCATCTTCGTTGCAGGCTGCAAATAAAGCTGCAACCATTAGGAATAATAGAATAAATGTTGAATTATTCATTGTTCTTGGTTCCTGGTTCATTGCTCTTGGTTCTTGGTTCATTATTCATTGTCTTTAACGCACCTAACCGAAAAGCCAAAGCTTTTCGGAAAGGTATTCCATCTGCCCACAAGATCAGAATGAATATCCAGGCACCTCCGCCAGGCATTGCTGCCAAATTCGGTTGAGGTCCACATATATTCATAAACACCGAGCAGGTAGTAATCTCCGGCCGATGAACGCCTTCCGGCAAGCACCGCATTATAGCCCGACGCTCCACCCGAAATGAGACTTGTTCCGACACCTGAACCCCGCCAGATATTTTCCATGTCTGCTTCCAACCTGGTCATTCCCAGTTCCATCTCAAGTATTTTAAATTCCTCATCAGAAGGAACATGCCAGCCACATGGACAAATTCCCTGTGCCTCCTCAACAGTTGTTCCGTTCATGGCCACATCCCAGGTATATAAACGGCCATAAACTGCCACATTGTTCTCATCATTACCATATGCATAGCCTGTTACAGGTTTTCCATCAGGTGCATGAGTTACCTTCAGGTTTTCACCCATCCAGAACTGTTCTCCTATTTTTACAATAGAATAACGGTTACCATCATAATCTATCAGGGAATCAGACAATGTAATCTCAGGCTGGGTTATGACAAATGTATCTGAAACCTCCTGGTTTCCGGCATCCGAAACCAGAACCACAAAAGACCCTGCGTGCAGGTTGTCAATGTCTTCGGTAACAGCACCTGTGGACCATTGAAAAGAATAGGGCTGAGTTCCGCCGCCCACTGTCAGGTCAATATAACCATCACTTCCCCCAAATGCGCTCACGTTTGAAACAACGCCGGATACAATAAGTACATCCGGAGTTTCTTTTTCAGGATCATGGCAACTCCAACTGATGAAAGACAATAAAATAACAGCTAAAAGAAACAACCGGTTTTTCATATTATCGGATACACGAATCATGTCATACAAAATTAAATGAACTTTAGTTCAGATAAAAATGATTTTACCTAATTTTACAACCAGGTATGCAGGTAACATGTAAACTGCATTATTCTTTCACCATTATGGGTTTTTATAAAGTTTGTTTAAGATATACTTGTTTTTCTGAAAAAACTTATTTATATTTGTTCTCATATAAGAATTATTCTTTTTTAATAATATAATTTTATAAGCTATGAAAAATCAAATAGGGATAGAAAAAGCTTATGCCGACAAGGTTTCGGATAAGCTGAATGATTTGTTAAGCAATATTCAGGTAGCCTACATGAATGTAAGAGGTTTTCACTGGAACATTACCGGAAAACAGTTTTTCAAATTGCATGAAAAATTCGAAGAAGTATATGATGACCTCAATGAAAAAGCAGATGAAGTAGCAGAAAGAATTCTCATGCTTGAAGGAAAACCGGTTCATGCTTTTTCTGAATACCTGAAACGCTCTGAAATTAAAGAAAAGATGAATGTTTCCTCCGATCAGGCAACCGTTAAGGAATTACTTGAGCAAATTCTGGTTTTATTAAAACGCGAGCGTGAAATCCTTGCACTGGCGGCCGAAAATGGTGATGACGGCACGGTAGACCTGATGACCGGTTATATCTCGGGACAGGAAAAAACCATCT
>CAYTNC010000393.1:0-2204 GCA_964438935.1 uncultured Bacteroidales bacterium | reverse complement strand
AAGTTTCTCGCAAATGTTTCTCGCAGATTAAAACAGATTGAGCAGATTTCGCAGACATTAACACTGAACAAGGAACACCGAATAATGAATAACGAAGAACTGCAGACAATCCCTTCCTACAATTTGTCATTTTATCCGTATGAAATATGACTTAATGGCAGATTTTTGACCGCGGCACAATCTTTGAAAATGTACATTCCTGGAAAAACAATGTTGAACCTAAAAATATACTACCATGCAGAAAGGTAAAATTGGCGTTACCACCGAAAACATCTTCCCAATTATTAAAAAGTTCCTGTATTCCGATCATGAGATTTTCCTGAGAGAATTGGTATCCAACGCAGTAGATGCTTCTCAGAAGCTGAAAACCCTTGCCAATATGGGTGAATTCAAAGGAGAGCTGGGTGACCTGACCATCAGGGTGAAACTCGACAAAAAAGCAAAAACACTGACCATTTCTGATCAGGGTATTGGCATGACAGAGGAAGAGGTTAACAAATACATCAACCAGATTGCCCTTTCAAGCGCAGAAGACTTCCTGGAAAAATACAAAAATCAGGCAAACAATATAATAGGGCATTTCGGCCTGGGCTTTTACTCCTCCTTTATGGTATCGGAAAAGGTTGAAGTGATCACCCGGTCATACCAGGAAGGCGCCAAAGCTATAAAATGGACCTGTGACGGTACGCCCAATTACCAGATTGAAGAAGTTGAGAAATTGGAACGAGGTACCGATATCATTTTGTATATCGACAAGGAATCAGAAGAATTTTTAGAAGAATCAAGAATTGACGGCATCCTTCACAAGTATTGCAAGTTCCTCCCCGTGGCCATTGGTTTCGGAAAGAAGACAGAATGGAAAGACGGCAAATCGGTTGAACTTGACGAGGATAAAATAGTAAACAACACCAATCCGTTATGGACACGAAAACCTGCTGATGTTAAGGAGGAGGATTACAAGGCATTTTACAAGGAACTCTATCCGATGTCGGAAGATCCGCTTTTCAACATCCATCTGAATGTAGACTACCCGTTTAACCTGACCGGTATTCTGTATTTTCCGAAAATCAAAACCAACTTCGACATTCAGAAAAACAAGATTCAACTATACAGCAACCAGGTGTTTGTAACCGACTCGGTTGAAGGCATTGTGCCCGAGTTCCTGACCTTGCTGCATGGCGTGCTCGACTCGCCGGATATCCCGCTTAACGTTTCGCGCAGCTACCTGCAAAGCGATTCCAATGTGAAGAAAATATCCAGTCATATTACCAAAAAGGTAGCCGACCGCTTACAGGATATATTTAAAAACGACCGTGAACAGTTTGAGAAGAAGTGGGACGATCTGAAACTCTTCATTGTATATGGCATGATCTCCGAAGAGAAATTCTACGAACAGGCCTCCAAATTTGCCTTACTTAAAAATACCGAAGGCAAGTGCTTCACCTTTGAGGAATACGAAAAACTGATCAAAGAAAATCAGAAGGACAAAAACAAAACCCTCATTTACCTGTATACCACTGACACGGAAGCCCAGTTCAGCTACATTGAATCGGCCAGAAACAAGGGTTATGACGTGCTGGTTATGGACGGTCACCTCGACATGCACTTCATCAACCAGCTCGAAACCAAATTCAAGGAGTCGCATTTTGTAAGGGTTGACAGCGATGTGATTGAAAAACTCATTCAAAAGGATGAAGCCCGTGAGTCGAAGCTCACCCAGGACCAACAAGACGACCTGAAGCCTGTTTTCAAATGCAAATTCCCCGATACCAAGGCCAACTATACCGTTACCTTCGAAAGCCTGGCTGAAACCGATCAGCCGGTAATCATTACCCAAATGGAATTCATGCGCCGGATGAAGGACATGTCGCAGCTGGGAGGCCCCATGAGTTTTTATGGCGAAATGCCAAGCTCGTACAACGTGGTCATCAATTCAAACCATCCGCTTGTGTCGCGCGTGCATGAAGACAAGGAAAAGAAATGCCGCAAGGAGCTCGACAAGCTCAATGAGAAGCTGAAGCCGCTGCAGGATAACAAGGCCGAGCTGGAAAAAGCCAATAAGGACAAGAAAGAGGAAGAAATTGACCAGGCCGACAAGGACCGGATTGCAGAACTCGACAAAAAAATTGATGAGTTCACCGGCAAACGCCAGGAAGTACTTGAGAAATTTGGCAAGGAAAACAAAATTGTTCACCAGCTGGTTG
>CAYTNC010000392.1:0-2219 GCA_964438935.1 uncultured Bacteroidales bacterium | reverse complement strand
TGGGTGATGCAGGAATCATTTGTTACCTTCGATAACAGCCTGGGAGTGATTGAGGTTTTTTACCTCAAGGAATTCCCACAGTCGTTCGAAGGGCCTTTTCTGAAGGAAGAAAGGCAGCTGATCATCAACCTGGGTAAACTGATCTCTGGATATATCAACAGTTACAAGGGTAAGGAAATCTACTCAAAAACCGACCTGGAAAAGGTACAACCTTATAATTCCGGGGAATACAGGCAGTCACTTGTTAAAAACAAGCGCCCTTTGCAGCTGTTTTTTAACCAGCAGGCACTTGATAAGTACATTTACCTTGATATGATGAAGTACAAGGTGAAAGAAATACTTTTTGTGGCTACTCTTTATGATGCCTTTATTCTGGAGAACGAGGACAGCTTCTTTGAGCAGTTCATGGGAATCATTTATCAGTACAGCCTTTTTTCACTGCCCCGGATAACCGGAGTCAGCACTGCCGAAGATGCGCTGGATGTGCTTGATACAGCAAGGTTTGATTTGGTTATTCTGATGGTTGGCATCGACCGGGAGTCGCCCGTATCATTGAGTGAAAAGATCAGGCAAAAAAAACCGGCATTGCCCATTTACATGTTGCTGAACCAGAAAAGCAACATCTGTTATTTTGAGGAACTCATGCCCTCGCTTATATCAATCAACAAACTTTTTGTCTGGAGCAGCAATTCACAGATCTTTTTTGCCATTGTCAAGTCAATAGAGGACGAGGCCAATGTGGAAAATGATACAAGAATAGGACTCGTAAGAATTATTCTGCTGGTGGAAGACTCTGCGCTGTATTATTCGAAATACCTGCAGATGCTTTATTCCATCATTTTTGATCAGGTTCAACAGGTATTACCGGAAGTGGAAAAAAATGAACTCGACAAGATCTGCAAAATGCGGTCGAGGCCCAAAATATTGCATGCCCGGAATTATGAGGACGCCATGCTCATATTCAACAAATATAAAGATTACATGTTGTGTGTAATTTCAGATGTGGAATTTGAAAAAGATGGCGTACCTGATAAAAATGCCGGTATGAAACTCATCAAATACATTAAATCACACATTCTCAATCTCCCTATTATTCTGCAGTCGTCTGAGCTGAGCAATGAACAGCTGGCACGAAGTCTGAACGTGGCTTTTATCAACAAGAATTCCGATACCCTGCTGGGTGATCTGAAGAACTTTCTGACCTATTACCTGGGTTTCGGCGATTTTGTATTCCGGAACCGCGAAGGAAAACCAATAGCCGTGGCCAAATCACTCAGGGAATTTGAAGCGTTGCTGTCCGTTATTCCCGATGAGACATTTTACCTGCATGCCCTTGAAAATCAGTATTCACTTTGGCTGATGGCCCGGGGAGAGATTGACCTGGCCCGGATCATCAACCCCATGCGAATAGGAGATATTAAGGATGTCAAGGAATCGCGCCGGCTGTTTATTGAAACACTCCGGAAATACCGTGAGGAAAAGAAGAAGGGTAAGGTGCTCAGTTTTGATGAAACCGCCACCATGGACGAGAAGAATATTGTTTCTTTTGCCAGCGGATCATTTGGCGGAAAGGGCAGGGGCCTGGCTTTTATCAACGCCCTGGTTTACAATATCGACTTCGGAACTGTTTGTAATGAAATAAACATCAAAACACCCATCACCGCCATAATAGGCACAGATGAATTCGAGTATTTCATTGAGATTAACAGTTTGCATGAGCTGATTATCAAGCCTGAGGCTACTTATCAGGAAATCCGGCAGGCTTTTGTGAATGCAAAACTGTCAAAGAATCTGGTAAAAAAGCTGGAGTTTTTCATTGAGCAAATTGAAAAGCCGATTGCGGTAAGATCGTCAAGTTTGTCGGAAGACTCTTTGACACAGCCGTTTGCCGGAGTTTTCGATACCTATATCATTCCAAATAACAGGAGCGACAAGAAGAAGGTCCTTGAGAACCTGATGATGGCTGTTAAACTGGTTTTTGCCTCGGTGTATTCAGATAACTCCAGAACCTATTTTCAGGCAATCCGCCACCGTGTTGAAGATGAACGTATGGCAGTTGTTCTGCAGGAATTGGTGGGGAACCAGTATGAAAATTATTACTACCCGCATATCAGCGGCACTGCCCAATCATATAATTACTATCCGGTGGCTCATATGAAGCCCGAAGAAGGTTTTGCTGTGGCTGCAATAGGTTTGGGGTCCTATGTTGTTGAAGGATG
>CAYTNC010000391.1:0-2221 GCA_964438935.1 uncultured Bacteroidales bacterium | reverse complement strand
GGGTGATTCTGAAGTGGATGTTCTGGTGCGTGCTGGCCCCCTTGTGCTGGGTGATCACCTTTACCGGACTAAAGGAGCAGGAGGTATGATATGGAATTCGGTGATAGCAATGCCATCTATCTGCAGATAGCGGATCACTTTTGCGAGAATATTCTATTGCGGAAATGGAATTCGGGCGACCGGATTCCTTCGGTACGGGAAATGGCCGTCAGCATTGAAGTGAACCCGAATACGGTATTGCGTACTTACAATTATCTGCAGGAAAAGGGCATCATCTTCAATAAAAGAGGCATTGGCTATTTTGTTGCTGACGATGGCCTGGAAAAAACCCTGCAGCTTCGCAAAGAGGATTTTGTCGGTCATGAATTGCCGAGATTTTTCAAAACAATGAGTTTGCTGAACATCCCCATTGATGAATTACAGGCGTATTACCGGGAATTTCTTCATCAGAAAAACGGGGACGAAAAATCAGATATTGAATAAAACACCCTTTACTGACTTTTACAATGAATACAAGTAAGAAAATATTGATAGCTGTGGCAGGGCTGCTTTTAGTCCTGTTCTTTGCCGCAGTAATGCTGTTGAGAAACGGAGTTCAGCAGTTGCTTCAGAATGACAGGATTGCAAATCGCTATAGGGAATTTTCAGTTAATGAATTTGAACGACTCGATTTATCATCACGCTGGATTGTTAAAATTCGTCAGGGAAAAGAATGCTATATAGAATCCACAGCTGATCAGGATTCACCACTGAAGCCCTCCATTGAAAACAGAAACGGAACTTTGTACTTCAGGGTTGACACAACTGCTGCCAGAACGATCACCGACAGTATTTATGTCCGGATCACCATGCCTGCACTTCGATCGGTAAAGGCATCAAATGGTACCGAAATCAACATTACCGAATTCATGGGTGATTCCCTGCTTGTTACCCTCGAAAACGGTTGTTCTTTCACGGGGATGAATTACAATATCAAACACATCACCTTCAAAACTGTGGGAGAAAACACGCTGAACATTACTAAAATATACTAGGTTAAAAGAAACACTCCAAAACAAATCCAAATGAAAACCGCTTCTGATTCAAGGTATTTACCCCCCATATACTTCCTGGTAAAACCAGGTGAAAATTCGTTTTCGGATAAAATTGATTATGCTGCTTCAGTTGAAGAGGTAAATTCGCAGGGATCTTCCTCTATGGCACCAACTGCCCTGAAGTGCTTCATCATTTCATTCGTAAGAGCCGCAATCATTGTTTTAACAATAGTTATAAAGACAGTGGGTGCCCTGCTTGCCCTGGTTGAATTAGTATTCAGGTCAACCATTTCAGGTTTGGAAAAAGTTTAGTCTCAGCAGGAATAAAACGGAAACCATGATGATTATTAATGAGACAATTGCCAATCGGGCAAAAGCCACACCGGATATTCTTGCAACACAACCAGCTGATGCATTCAGGGACCTGGAACAAGGCATATATGCCGCTTTGGAAACCTATTCGAATGTGCATCGCGGTAGCGGGCAAAATTCCATGGTAACCACTCATTTATATGAACAAGCGAGAGAAATAGTGCTTGAATATCTTGGGTTGGATAAAGGCTTATATCTGGTAATTTTTTGTTCGCCCAGAAGATCAGAAAAACTGAAAGCAAAGCTCAAACCAGTGGATTATCAAAGCATATCAAGCCAGGAAATTGGCTTGCCGCTTGGAATTGTTGCTTTAGCAATATTAAGAAACAAACTGACCGCGAATATTACCTTTGAAACCGGGGGTGGGACAGCCCGACTTGTATCTCCCGATTGCATTACCTGGGCCAAGGCGCCAGACAGGTTTGAAGCCGGCACGCCTGCCATTATCAATTCCATTGCCTTTGCCCGGGCGCTTAAGCTCATCAGGAAGTATGGATATTACACATTTCACGATGCCCTTAAGCAACCTCTAGCAGCTGCTTCAATTATGAAGCGGGACAAACTTGAGGCCTACACCGGGTGCGAATTACTCGGTAAACTTCGTGAAACGCTCATCGGACTCAGTATAACGGTTCCGACCCGCGAGGGAGAAAAAGCTTTTGTTAACTTGGATAACGCTGCAAGTACACGTACTTTTTTGCCTGTATGGGATGCTTTCCGTACCACACTCTCCCAATCCGGACAGGTGCAAAAAGAGATTGTTAAAATGGCAAAAACATTTTGTGCTGATGTATTGGGTGCTTCTCCGGATGATT
>CAYTNC010000390.1:0-2235 GCA_964438935.1 uncultured Bacteroidales bacterium | reverse complement strand
TAAGCGGTTTGATTACTCCTTCACTGGAAATAATGGCAGATGCTGCAAAAAAATTAGAGCAGGCAGGGCTGAAAAAGCCGTTGCTTATTGGTGGTGCAACAACTTCAAAGATTCATACAGCTGTAAAAATAACGCCTAATTATCATGCACCTGTCATTCATGTTAAGGACGCATCTAAAAGTGTGGGTGTTGTCAGTAACCTCCTGTCATCATCATTGAGAAATGATTTTGTTGACAAGGTAAAGAGAGAAAACGAGGAATTAAAGAACAATTATTTACAGGCTAAAGAAAAGACCTCATACGTCACGCTGGCAGAAGCCCGCCGCAACAAACTGAACATCAACTGGGAGAATGAGGTTATACCAGAGCCCGGATTTACGGGAATAAAAACCTTTTCAGATTACCCCCTTGAAGAGATCAGGGATTACATCAGCTGGGTTTTCTTTTTTGTGGTATGGCAGCTTCGTGGCAAGTATCCGGATATTTTAAAAGATCCGAAGCTTGGTGAAGAAGCAACAAAATTGTTTGCCGATGCCAATGAATTACTTGAAAGGGTGATCAGCAAAAAACTGCTCACAGCAAATGGTGTTATAGGGATTTTCCCAGCAAATTCAGTTGGAGACGATATTGAAGTTTACAGCGACACCAAACGTTCCAGGGTAATTGCGAAGTTTTGCAATCTGAGAAGTCAGGAATTGAAAGAGGACGGATTACCCAACCTGTGTTTGTCGGATTTTATTGCCCCTCTTTCGTCAGGAAAAATTGATTATTTAGGAGCCTTTGCCGTAACTGCGGGATTGGGTATTGACAAACTTCTTGATGAGTTTGTTAAAAACCACGATGATTACCAGGGAATCATGATCAAGGCACTGGCTGATCGCCTGGCCGAAGCTTTTACAGAGCTGATTCACCTGAAAATAAGAAAGGAAATCTGGGGCTATGCTCACGATGAATCCTTATCGCTGGATGACATGCTGCTTGAAAAATATACGGGCATCCGGCCCGCGCACGGATATCCTGCATGCCCCGATCATTCAGAAAAAGAAACGCTGTTCAGGCTGCTGCAGGTTGAAAAAAGTACCGGAATCAGTCTGACCGAAAGCTTCTCTATGCTACCGGCTGCCTCGGTCAGCGGGTTGGTGTTTGCGAATCCGCAATCGCGTTACTTTTTCGTGGGTAATATTTCGCCCGATCAGGTGCAGGACTATGCGTTGAGAAAAGATATGCCGGTTGAAGCCATTGAATCCATGCTGGCTTCAAACCTGAATTATAAATAAGTTACATTCATGAAAATTACAGACATATTTGCTGTTTCGGAGCGCACTTTTTCGTTTGAATTTTATCCGCCAAAGGATGAAATCTCCGCGGTGGATTTTGGCATCAATGTGGGTCAACTGCTCAAGTTGGATCCTTCATTTGTTTCTGTTACCTACGGAGCTGGTGGTTCAACCCAGGAAAAAACTTTTAACCTGGTGGATTACCTGAATAACAAAATAGGATTGAACACCATGGCCCATTACACCTGTGTGGGATCAACGCGTGACCGGGTCGAAAGCGATATGAGACGCCTGCAACAGATCGGCATTGAGAATGTGATGCTGTTGCGGGGTGACCCGCCAAAGGGTAGTGACGGATTTGTGGCTGTTGAAAACGGATTTCGTTATGCCAATGAGCTGATAAGTTACGTAAAGCGACACGAACCTGTGTTTTCAATTGGGGCAGCGGCAAATCCTGAAAAGCATCCTGAAGCGCCTGATATGGAAAATTATCTGGACAAGCTAAAAATCAAGTGCGACGCGGGTGCTGATTTTCTGGTTACCCAGTTGTTTTTCGACAACAATGCCTATTATGAATTTACTAAAAGGGCCAGAAAACAAGGGATTACCTGCAGGATCATTCCCGGAATCATCCCCATAACCAGTTTCAAACAAATCAAAAGGTTTGTGGACATGGCCTCCACCTCGTTCCCACCGGATTTGCATGAAAAATTGGAAACATACGAGGATGACACGGAGAAATCATACCAGATCGGAGTCAATCATGCCATCAGGCAGTGTATTGACTTGTTGGAACATGGAGCACCCGGAATTCATTTTTATACCCTGAATAAATCCAGGGCTGCTGTTGATGTATTTGAGTCATTGCCCAGAACCGTCAGGTAATCGTTATATAGTGTCTGCCCATAAAGTCCCATTTGCTACGTTACGCTTGTCCGAAAATTGCTCATTTACGACT
>CAYTNC010000389.1:0-2244 GCA_964438935.1 uncultured Bacteroidales bacterium | reverse complement strand
CGTGCCGTTTTGCATCATTCATTCTGTTGTCGAAGGCTGATTATCCTGCAGAACTAAATATCCCCTTTCCTTTTTCATTAGTTAACAACAATGCCTCAAAAGACCAATTGGAGGTCATGCCAGCATACTGGTGGCTATACAACATGTATGCCCTGGCGCGTAACACCTGGAAATTCCAGAGTCGCGATAAGCGTGTCTCCAAGGTTCAGCATATTGAATTCGATGCTTATGCCCCCGACAGCATGGAAGAGATAATCGCATCCCTGAAGATGCTTGAAATTTTCACTGCAAAAGCGGCGTTGCGCGCTAAAGGGGAAGCTCCTGAAGATAAAAGCGAAAAGGCCCTGGCCGACATGGGGAAAAAGCTGCTGAATACAGACGGAAAAGCCATCAAAGGCCTGGAAGTGTTGGGTGACCATATGGAAAACAAGAAGCGGAAGACCCTCATTGTGAAACCCTATGATGCCTATCATGCCTACAAAAACATGCTTCATTACTATGCCATGAAAAACCTGCTGGCCTATATGAAGGATCATCCAAAAGCATCCTTTGGCAGCATGTGCAAAGAGCTGCAAGGAAAACGCAAAAGCGAATGGGTGAACCTGGGTGGTCAGATTATGCTTCAGGGAGATCTGGATAAGCTACGGGCTGACATTGGGTCAGGCAAACTCAACTCATGGGAAGCAATACATAAACGCTATGACAACCTGTGGACCAAGTATTCCAAAGATAAGCTGAAACACGCCTATGCCACGCTCCTGTTTGTACTGGAAAGTAATGAACTAACACCATTGGCCTGGCAGCAATCATTAAATAAACTGATTGAAATACAGAATTTCGTTTGCGATCAGGTATATATCTCGCGTAAAAAGGACTACGAAAATCCATTCCGCCGTGCCACATTCAGAAGCGAGGAAGAAATGATTGCCGCCCTGGGCACCATTGATGACAATTCCTTCATCATTCAGGTAAGAAAAGAAACTGAGGATATGAAGAAAGCGGTGAAAGAAGTGTTGAAGAAGCGATAAGATCTAAGATCCAAGATCCAAGACCTAAGACTTTGGAGACCTAGAAGACTAGCAGACCTAGAAGACAAAAACAGCCGCAGTGGCAGTGGCAGCAGCAGCAACGCCAGCTGCAAAACAACTAGTAATTTATTATTTAACATCCATTAAAACAACAACTCCATGAATTTGACAAATCCCGGTTACTCCAAGTATGCACTGGTGCAGGAAATGATGCAGACTGCTGACGTGGTCAGAAATTTTGATCCCGGTCAGACCAAGGCTATTGCACAAAAAATAAAATCGGTGGGCAAGCTGCTTTTTACCGGTGAAGGATCGAGCCGCATCCTGCCTGCCAAGAATGCCATCCGCAAATCGCTTAAATGGGGTATTGATATGGCTTTGTTTACCGACGGATCACGCCAGTCGGCCCAATATGATCTTTCCAAATTTGCCGTGTTTTGTGCCTCCAACTCAGGCCGTACCAAAGAGGTGGTATTGCTGGCCAAAAAACTGGCATCAATTAAAAATTCCAACCGATTTGCACTGACTGCCAATAAAGATACGCTTCTTGAAAAGGAGTGTGCCGAAACATTTGTACTGAATTGCGGATGGGAACAAGCTGTTGCTGCCACCAAAAGCGTTGTGGAGCAGGCACTCTTCTATGAATCCATCCTATGGCACATCAAAGGCCTCGACAAAAGTGAAGAACTTAAAAAACTGCCCGGGCTCATAGAACAGGCTCTGACCCTGGAAATTCCTGCAGACATTGTCAATCAGGTTAAAAAAGCAACCACCATTTATTTTGCAGGATACAACGACGGGGTTGCCGAAGAACTTACGCTTAAAACCAACGAAATCACACGCAGAAAATCCGACTTCCTCGAAGGCACTTACGCTGTTCATGGTATTGAAGAAGTCATGGACAAAAACGACATTGTGTTCGTGGTGGACCCCATTGAAGATGAAATTGAGAAATTCCAGGAAGTGCTTGTGAAAGGCGTTGGACTCACTGTTGTTGCCATTGCCGATCACGACACCCCTTTCAGAACCATCAGAGTACCTTCAGCCGGTGAAATGAATCCCTATGTATTACTCTGTGCAGGTTGGAACCTGCTGGTTGAAATAGGCCTCGCCACAGGCATCAACCTCGACAAGCCCGAACGCGCCCGCAAGGTGGGAAATGAGTTTATGGGATAAGAGGCTTTGGGCTTTTAGCCTTTGGCCTTTAGCCTTTGGC
>CAYTNC010000388.1:0-2260 GCA_964438935.1 uncultured Bacteroidales bacterium | reverse complement strand
AATTCAGCGGAATAAAACTGCACGACTTCAATTGCGGACTCAAGGCTTATCGCAATGATGTGATAAAAGCCATTGAGGTTTATGGCGAAATGCACCGTTATATTCCGCTGATTGCCAAAAAGGCCGGATTTCGTAAAATAGGTGAAAAAATAGTTCAGCATCGCAAGCGCCAGTTTGGAACCACAAAGTTCGGTCTCGATCGTTTCATTAATGGGTACCTCGACCTGTTGTCCATTTCCTTTATTTCCCGGTTTGGAAGGCGACCCATGCATTTCTTCGGATTGCTGGGCACAATCATGTTCCTTGTAGGTACGGGTATGGCAATATACCTTGGAATCGACAAGTTGATTGCTATTACCAACCATGTAAAAGCCCGGCTGGTTACCGACAGCCCTTATTTCTTTATTGCGCTTACATCCATGATTATTGGTATGCAATTGTTCACTGCCGGTTTTCTGGGCGAATTGGTTTCACGTTCCTCATCCAGCCGGAATGAGTACCATATTGAGAAGGAAATCTGAGAACAGTGGCAGCGGCAGTAGCAGTAGCAGTGAAAAATGCATTAAGTCGCACTTCGACGGGCTCAGTGTGACAGGCTTAGTCATACAGAGCCTGTCGAAGTATGACGAATAGCAGTAGCAGTAGCAGTGGCAGTGGCAACAGTCAAATCCCAAAACCCTGTTCCCAAATCTCACACATCAAGTATCCAGCATCAAGTATCCAGCATCCAGTATCCAGCATCCAGCACCTGCCTGCCGGAGCGGCAGCGCAGGCAGGTCCAGTATCCAGCTTTCACGCCTCCTTGGTAATGTCCGGCTTTTCGCTTTCCTTTCGGCTGCCCAATATCATCCGCATCATTATGGCTTTCAACATGCCAACACCATAACCGGTAAGCATAACAAACGAGGCATAAAGGCTGAGTAATCCCACAACCAGACTTCGGTTCTGAATAGTGGCATCCGCGAAAACCAGGAACATGTATAGAATGAGTGATCCCAGCCAAATCAGGAACAGCGTTTTCGAGAACAATACAGCAAGAATACCTCCGGCCAGATAGAGCACAAACAACGCAGGCAGCAGGTGTACCGGTTTCAGTGCATCACCGTGCCTGAGGTGCAGGTCAATCCTCCCGCTTCCGAAGGAAGAAACCTGCCTGAAAAACTTGTAAAATGTAGATCTTCGTTTATGGTATACATAAGCCGCCTCAATAAGCCCTGCTTTATATCCCTTTTTGTACAAACGCAGGCTCAGGTCAATGTCTTCTGAAACCTTCAGTCCGCTGTATCCTCCAACAGACAGGAACGCCTCCTTGCGAATTCCCATGTTAAATCCTCTGGGCTGGTATTGCCCTACATGCTGTTTTTTTCCCCTGATGCCACCGGTAGTAAAGAGGGACGTCATGGCATAACTGATTGCCTTTTGCCTGTTGTTGAATGTTTCAGCTGCCCTGTCAGGTCCGCCATAAGCATCCAGTGGATTGGAATTCAGGCTGGACTCAACTTCCGTAAAATATTGAGGAGGTATTACGCAGTCGGAATCAAAAAACACAAGCCAGTCGCCACCGGCATGCTCAACTCCCCAGTTACGTGACTCACTGATGCCAAGGCCCTTTTGATGCAAATGCAACAGCTTCAATTTTTCTTTAAATTGTATGGCAACAGCCTTGACGGAATCATCCAGACTCCCGTCGGCAAGGATCACCTCAAAGTTCTTGTTATTTTGTGATTCCAGACTGGAGAGTAATTCAAATACTTCATCCGGCCTTGAAAAGGTGGGTACTATTACAGAAAAGAACATTACTTTACTCTTGCATCATAAGTTGCACCCATGGAAAAGTCATCTCCTTTGAGCTTTTTCATCATCACCTGCTTGATGGCATGAAAGATGATGATGTGAATATCCTCAGTAATCTCCATATCCTGAACCGATGCATGGATGGCCAGATCGGCCATGTCCCTGATCTTTCCTCCCTTGTAACCGCAAAATGCCACTGTGGATGCTCCATGTTCTTTTGCATAGGCCATTGCCTTTACTACATTTGCCGAATTCCCGCTTCCTGAAATACCGATTACTACATCGTCCTTCTTAAGAAAGACTTTCAATTGCTCAATAAATATCTCTTCATAGGTAAGATCGTTTGAAATGGCCATCATTCCGGAGATGTTGTCATTCAAACACTGAACTCTGAAACGTTTATCGAGCCCGTAGGATATTCCTTTGAGAAAATCACCGGTGACGTGGGATGCGGTAGCTCCGCTTC
>CAYTNC010000387.1:0-2269 GCA_964438935.1 uncultured Bacteroidales bacterium | reverse complement strand
AGTATCACAACAAACACGGCTGTGCTGGCAAACAGGTTTCCGGCAGTTTCGCCCAATACAGATTGCCTCACGCGAAGATCATCGTGCATCAGAAACCGGGGACTCTTATCAGACAGCCTGTTCATCAGCAGGGTAAGGTACTTGCTAAACTGCTGTGCCCACCCGGTTGTGACCAGATTATCATTCCCTGCAGCAGGGGCGTATCCTATGAATATATCGTTTTCGAAAACCATTTCACATTGTTTAAGCTTCCTCAACTATTCCCAGTATGGCATCCCTGAATTCTATATAATCAAACATCAGGGAATTAAGCACTTCCTGCTCCAGACTGTAGAACTTCAGTTCAGTGGCAGCTTTCAGGGAGTAGATGTTGTCTTCAACATAAATATCGCTGTAAATTATATCATTTTTACCAAAGGTATAAACTTTACCCGAAGAATTATTTATATGAGCAGTGCCTTCAATAATGATCATAAATGCAAAATGAACATCTTCACGCTTAACTAAAAACTGCTCACCGGCATTCATGTGGTGAACATCAAAGGTACGGGCAATTTCCTGAAGTACATCTTCGGTTATATGTTCAAACGGGATACAATTTTTAATGAACCTGATGCGGTCAAGCAGGAGGTAGGGAATTCCGTCAACCCGTTGATTCAGTGTTGATTTTAGAATATTAACGTGTTGTTGATCCAGGCGGGCATAAACCGAGTCAAGCTTTGACGGCTCAATTTGTTCGGTGACAAATGCCGCTGTTTCACTGATCATCTGGTTTGGATGAAAAATTCCGGCAATAATTTCGTTACTAACTTCTTTTTTACTGAGATTCATATAGCTTGTAACAGCACAGGCTTTTAAATAAAGCGAAAGCTGGTTGAAGTCTCTGGTAATAATGTTCAGAATAATGTTCTCAGGAGTTTCCTTAACGGCCGGGAAGAAATACTGAAGTTGTTTATAGCGTTCAGTTATGGATATATTTTCCACTACGGGAAAGAAAACCTGCTTTATTTCTTCATTTACAATCTGATCAAGCAACTCTATGCCAAAGCTGATGTCTGTGTCGCTCCCTTCCATAAGCATATTCTTGATGTTGCTAATAGATGTTGGATTATAAGCAAGCGCCAGCAAGTGGTACAGGGTGCTGTAATTATCCCTTATTTCTTTAGTTAAAGCGTCGGTAAGCAGGCTGAACTGCCTGTATTTACGGATACTTCCGAAAACGGCAAAGTTCCACGACATCACACTGATTAACCGAACAATGTCATTTAAAATACGGTTGATATTGCCGGGAGTTGCCTGAAATTTTGCTTCGCGCAGTGCAAGTAAAGCCTGTCTGGATATGAGGCGGTTCTGATTCTCGACTTTAGCCAGCAGGTAGTCAATGGAAGCAGGGCTGGCTATTTTGCCATAAACACGTACTACTCTTGTAAGCAGTGTATTATCAGCTTCAGGCTGCAGAAAAATTTCCTCCATGAATTGTATGCAAGGCTCGCCAATCTTAACAAGGGCCTCAAAAGCGTACGGATAGAAAACGGGCGTGGCCAGGTAACCGATTAATACGTAACTGTGATTGGGATTGCCTAAGCGGGCCATCGCTTTTATGGAGGCAAGCTTGACGTCTGGTTCTATGTCTCTTGAAAGAAGAAGCAGGTAATTGCCCCACTCCTGATTACCTGAATTGCCAATGATATCGGCGGCAAGTATCCGGTCGGTAACAGTGGGGGAATTGACCAGGTTTTCAATGCCTGACCCTGAATTACCGGCATTAATTTTGATTTCGAAACGATTGATCAGTTTATCCAGATTGCCAGGATGTTGGGCGTTGTGACCTGCTTTCTGAATTTCCTTTAACCTGGGTAACGCGCTTAACAGGGCGTTTTCATTTATTCTTTCAAGCAGATATTTTTGCAGGTTGCCGGAATCGGTTCCCAATAATGAAATGAGATGTCTTTCATGGCTCAGGGGCTCAATCCGTTCAATGATTGAAAGGGTATTGATTGACTTAACCGGATCTTTACTGTTAATTAATGTATGCGACTTTTCATCTGTATTCAGCAGATCCATAGCAATGCTTCTTTTACTGGTCTTCAGCTTGCGGATGGTTTCACGAAGTGCTTTCTGGTATGCTTTTACAAGAAAAACCGCAACAGGCATCCAGAGCAGTGAAAGCAAAAGAATAAGCAAAACGATGAAAAGCCCCCTGTTCAGGTTCAGAAGAATCAGGCCCGATAACATAAAACCTGCAATCAGCAGGCCGAGCATCCTGAAT
>CAYTNC010000386.1:0-2269 GCA_964438935.1 uncultured Bacteroidales bacterium | reverse complement strand
CAATTTCAGTACCCAGTTCATTTCCGGGTTTCCGGGTACGCAGCACTACCTGTGCCACAGAAGCTACCGATGCCAGGGCCTCGCCCCTGAAGCCAAGTGTTCTGATGGCAAACAGATCTCCGGCCTCCCTGATTTTGGAAGTAGCATGTCGCTCGAAACTCATTCGTGCATCGGTATCCGACATGCCACAGCCATTGTCGATTATCTGGATCAGCGTTTTACCGCCATCCCTGACAATTACCCTTACCATACCGGATCCTGCATCTATGGAATTTTCAACCAGTTCCTTGACAACAGAAGCCGGACGTTGCACCACTTCACCGGCAGCTATTTGGTTTGCCACTGAATCGGGGAGTAAATGAATAAGATCTGCCATGACAAATTGTTCTCCGGCCGGGTGAAATGCCGGGGCACAAATTTAAATAATTTTAAGGAATAACCTGTATCTGACAACTGTCTGGAAGTTGGTTATCCAGGTTGGCTGTTATGGAGGGCAACAGGGAGGTAAAATGCTGTCAGGTTCTGGTCATGATCAGCTTGCCGTGGTGAATTCCCTTGAGTGAAATAACCTTATCGGCCAGCAGCGTAAGTTCTGATGCCTTGCCTTTCACCACAATGGTTTCCAGGCAGGTTTCGTGGCTCAGGTGAACATGTTGTGATGATATGATCAGGTGGTGGTGTTCATGCTGTACTTCATTGATTTCGTTATCGATATTTCTTTTGTGGTGATCATACACGATGACTATGGCACCAGCCACCTGGTTGTCGCATTGCCATTTCTGTTCCACGGCATATTTCTCGATCAGATTCCGGATTGCCTGGGAGCGATTGGGAAAGTTATTGTCATTCACATAGCTATCCAGCTTTCCCATGGTTTCTTTTTCAAGAGAAACCCCAAATCGTATGACACTCATATCCTTTAGCTATTATGTTGTACCAGTCATACCCAAAGATCCGGCGGATACTTGCCCTGATCAACCAGTTTTCTGAGGCTGTTAACAACCATCTCCCGATCTTCGCGGTAGGTAACCCCGAACCATTTTTCAGGTGTTTGCAAAACCTTGACACATGCCTGACCTGAGTTGATTACTTCGTTCATGGCAAAAGGTATATAGAACTCAGCGGTATTTTCTGTGATTTGCTGCTTGAGAAAAGAAACGAAGAGTCTTCTTAAATGGTTGAACATGGAGGGGCGAAATCCGATCAGGTTCATGGATACCTGCTCATCACCGGAAAAGGTAACCCGCGGGCTTCCATCCATTTCACCTGAAATAGAATTTCCCTCTCTGGCTATCTTTTTGTGTTCATGTATGGCAGTCAGGTAACCCTCCGGGTCAACACGGCAAACGCCCCTGGAAACTGACCCCGATTCAGATAATGTATTATCCAGCCGGTAACCCATCAGGTAATACTCCTCGGTTTTTCCGGGTGAAGGTTTACTCAGAAAATCATACATGATCCTGTAAGATTCGGCGCCATAAAAGTCATCTGCATTGATCACGGCAAAAGGTGCTGTGATTTCCTGCTCAGCCATCATCACTGCATGGCCGGTTCCCCAAGGTTTCACCCTGTCGGGTGGAAGTTCAAAACCTTCGGGAAGTTTTTGCAGATCCTGGTATACAAAACTAATGTCGGCTTTGTTCATGGCACGTTTCAGTACTATTTCCCTGAAATCGTTGACAAACTCGCGCCTCACAACCAGAACTATTTTATCAAAACCTGCCCTCAGGGCATCGTATATTGAATACTCCACAATGGTTTCTCCGGCAGGGCCAAAGCGGTCCACCTGCTTCAAACCTCCGTAACGGCTGCCCATTCCAGCAGCAAGAATAAGTAGTGTAGGTCGCATTAAAAATGTACTAATTTTTATCTTTCAAACGTTTGCGCAATTCATTGACTTCAAGCTGCAGTTCTTCCTCACGTCGGGCCGATTGTTCCTGTGTTGCCCTGAGTTCTTCCATGTTCTGGCGCATTTCTTCTTCCTGCGAGGACATCTCTTCAGCCTGCTGCTGTGATTGTTCCAGAAGCAAAGCGGTTTGTATCTGAGCTTTACTCGATGAAATGGTAGCAGCTATACTTTCCCCGATTCTTTCAATAAATTCGACCACATGAGCCGGATATTCATTAAAGGAGGCTATCTCAATCAATCCGTAAATTACATCGTTGTAAACCAGAGGAACAATAAGCAAAGCACGCGGGCTTTCCTCCCCAAGACCTGATGTAATTTTCATATAATCATGGGGGATATCCGTCAGGTAGATCTTTTCTT
>CAYTNC010000385.1:0-2270 GCA_964438935.1 uncultured Bacteroidales bacterium | reverse complement strand
GGACCATGATCGTGGTGCAGGTTTACGCCTTTCAGCTGCACCCGCTTATCGTTCAGGTAAAAGCCATGGTCGGCCGTGAACCGCATGGTTCGCACGCCAAAGGGTGTGAAATAGGTATCGGTAACCTGGTTGTTGTTGTATACAATGGTTTTCACCTGGTACATGACGGGGTTATCCAGGTCCCAGCGTTGCGGGTTGGTCAAGCCTGTGGTTGTTTCAACCAACATTTCTTTACCGGTCCCAATGCGGGTTTTGGCTTCACTTCGGGCCACCTCAATGCCGGAAGCATTGACGATGATGTTTTCGATACGAACATGCTCCTGGTCTTTTCCTGTCTTGTTCCGCAGGGTGGTCATTACCCGTACTTCGGCATATTGCGGCTTAACGATGGGCGTGGTTACCTGGGTGCCCCAAATATTCACATGAACCGGTTCGGCAATAACCAGCTGCACTTTGCGAAAAATGCCTGCACCGGGATACCAGCGGCTGTCGTGATTGCGGTTGTCCACATGCACTGCCAGTTTATCGTTGCCATCACATTTCAGGAGCGTTGTTATGTCGAGGTAGAACGAGTTGTATCCGTAATCCCATTTGCCTGCCAGTTGCCCGTTGATAAAAATTTCGGGGTTCGACATCACACCGTCAAAAACCAGGTAAATGGTTTGACCCGACCTAGCTGTCAGCATGCTGAGGTTTAGCCGGTACCAACCTTCATCGCGCCAGGGAAGTTTTCCTGTATTGCCATCGCCGTTGGGGATAACCGGACCGGCAATGGCCCAGTCGTGGGGTACGGTTACCTGCTGCCATTTCGAATCGTCAAATGCAATTTGCTGGGCATTTACAGGATTACCTTTGGCGAATTTCCAACCACTCTGGAGCATAATGGTTTCACGTGCTACAGCAACGGAAGCAAACAACAATAAGGAAGAAATTACCAGAATGGTACGAAAAGGCAGAAATTTCAGGTTCATTTTCAGGCTTTTTTAGAATTATGACCGGTTAATCTGCAACCAATTTACATTATTTGCTGCAAATAATTCCTATGAAGCCTGTGTAATTTAACTCAAACCCGCATTGTACTGCTCACACTAATACTTATAGGTATAGCAATTTTCGAATATCCTGTTGTCGTATTCTCTGACTTTTACGCAGAGTGTTACGGAATCTTTCCCTTCAACCTGGAGCGAGGAGATATCGAAAGACAGAAACCCTGCAAGACGATTAGAACCAGTATCATCCTGATCATTATGCCGTATTTCCAGGTCAATGGTGTCAGAAGATAATGCTCCCGGATATTTGACCAGATTGATCAGGTGTGTTTTCGTTCCGCCCAGGAACACGAAATTCAGATTCAGATAATTTTTTGCCATCCACAGTTCCGATACATTCAACAGATCATTGCCAATGGAATCTTCATGGTAGTTGGTCATTTCGAAAACCGGTTTTACCAGTACCTTTTCGATGCTATATAAATTGATCAGGTGGTCAATTCCTGCAGGAACAGGTACGTCATTAAAGGAAAAAAAGAGAAAAACCCGGTCCTCATCTTTTACGGTAGCAGGCAAGCTGCTGCTGTTTTCAACCAACAGCCTTAAATTATTATCTGCTTCAATTATTGTACTGTCTTCAGTCTTCTGAAGAATCCCCAGGGTTTTATAATAGGTGATGTCTTCTTCCTTTTTACAACCCACAATAATATTGGCCAACAAAAGTGTCGCCAAAATAAATTTGTACTTTTTCATATAGGAACAATTTTCTGCTTTATATTTCTTTCCTTCAAAGATTCAAGAATGACGTGTAAGGTTGCGTGTGTTGACAATAAATGCAATTTTAATTTCATTCAGGTAAGTTAATAGAGAAACCGGCAGTTTTCACCGGTATGCCGGGCAATTCAGTTTACTGGGACAAATCCGGTAGCCCAATGCAAACTGGTGCGTTCCGTAATGGTGGAACTGGGTACGGTTGATGTCGAAATTGTAGCAGTAGGATATTTCCCAGTTGTTCCAGCGATATCCTAAATACAGGAGGACGTTCTGACCGGAAGTACTGAATGCTCCCAGAGACTTGCGAAAGGTCAGGCGGGTCCATAAATTTTCGCTGAGGTAAAGTGTATTGGCCAGATCAACCTGCCATTCGGTGCGTCCTGCAAAGCCCTGAAGTGAAGTCTGCAATGCCAGCGGGTTGTTTTTATTGGCGAACAGGTAGCCTGCCTGAAATGACATAAAATACCGGTCGCCTCCGTAACCCAGCCCCAGGTTGGCATTTACCGG
>CAYTNC010000384.1:0-2275 GCA_964438935.1 uncultured Bacteroidales bacterium | reverse complement strand
CGTTGGGGTAAACAAAAGCCACCGTCTGGTGATGGGTAAGCTCAAAATCAAACCCTGCAGGTTTTTCAAAAGCCAAAGTCAGATGGGTTAATTCCGAATTCAGGTTGATTAGTGAAAACGAACGCTGGATACCATCCAGGTTTAAATTACCGTATTTGCACGACATGTTCAGGTCTTTGATCAATGTTCCCAGGGTGATGTTTGAAAAATAGCTTTCTCCCGAAATAGAACCCACTTCGTTGAGGAAGAGCTTGTCTCTGCGGGAATTGATTTTCAGGGATCCGATTTTATCAATAGAGACTACCGAAGATCTGCTTTGGGTAACCAGTCTGGAGGCCTCACGAATATGCATATTGGCGTAGGAAACGAACACCTGTCCGTCTCTGATAAAATTTACCTCACCGTCTCCTGATGTCAGCTTGATATCGGTACGGCCATTCAGCCTGTTGGCTTTCAGATCACCGTATGACAACACCAGATTGAGTGATCCATCATAGTCATCCAGGTAAACATCGCCAAATTTGTTCTCAATCTTCATGGCAGCCCCAGAGGGCACCATTATCGTATAATTTATATTAACGGAATTGGATGATGAGAGGTACGAGCCTGCTATGTCCACAATATCCCTGAATACATCCGAACTGTTCTCCCCAAAGGCTGTTTTTGCCACCAGATAGGATTGTCCGCTGGTGAATTCAAAATCCACATTCTGTTTCATTTTCTCAAGCTTCTGCTTGTCTTTGGCCCTGATTCGCAAATCGATGCTGAATTTAACCGAATCTGTTTCCCAGGGAATAACCTGCACTCTGCCGTATTTGTTGGAAACCTCAATAGTCACAGTATTGGTCACCTTAAATGACCGGTTAATATGCTGCGAATATTCGGGCACCTGAGCCTGCAAACCAGTAACCAGCAGGCAGATGAGAAATGAAATGAAGAATTTAAAGCGCATATCCTTCGGTATTTGGAATACATTCATCAGCATATGGTTCAAGCTCTTTCAGCAGATCTTCGAGAATGGATATTTTCAGGCGGTAGTTTTCAATAATGGCTTCAATCACCTCCTGGTTGGCCATATTGTCTTTCAGGTCATTTTTCAACTGGATGTAAACGCTGTCGAGTTCCGACATATCATAATTAACCTCCTCTTCGAGCGAGGGGCAATTGGCCAGAATGGGCTCGAGTTCATTCAGCTTCTGATTTACCAGGCCGGTGTAATAAGCCTCAGCTTCCTTAAGCTGTGGCAAAACATTTTCCTTGCGGGTTTTTCCCGTTTTCGATGATTGGAGTCCCTTGCCATGATAACTGTGTACAATGTCATTTACCACGTATGATGCGCTGAAAATAAGAATAACAATTGCAGCCCGTCTCATAAACAGCTTCCAGTCGAAGTTGCGTTTCACCTTCATATTGGCTTCCACCTGCTTCCAGATACGGGGATCCGGTTCCCTGAAATCAAAGCTGTCCCGGTTCTCCGATATGAATTTCTCAAACCTGTCGTCCATGATGCTGGGTTATTAAAATATCTTTAATCTTTTGTTTGGCCCTGGAATATTGAGATTTGGATGTGGCTTCTGAAATGCCCATGATTTGAGCAATTTCACCGTGATCATATCCTTCAAGCAAATACAATGAAAAAACCACACGATATCCTTCCGGCAGCTTTTCCATAGCATGTTGGACCTGCTCTGTAGTAAGTCCCGGAACATCATCATCTGTGTCCCTGCCAGCCGGATATTCTGGCAGACTCTCCATGGGTACCAAATCAGCCTTTCTCTTTTTCAGTGCGTTGATGCACTTGTTAATGGTTATTCGCTTCAGCCATGCACCGAAGGCCGATTCAAACCGGAACGAATACAGATTCATAAAGGCTTCAGTAAAAGACTCCTGTAGCATGTCTTCTGCTTCTTCCCGGTTGTTCATCATTCTGTAACATATATTGTACATAGCTTTGGCATATAATTGATATAGCTGATACTGGGCCTTGGAATTGCCGGCTTTGCTCAATTCTATGATCTCACTGTGTATATTATGATAAAACGTCAACTTATAATATTTTTCTAGTGTGCCTGAATGATCATCCGCCGGCAAAAAACCCTACCCTCCGTTTCAGCTTTTTTCATTTAATGACAAAACAATTTTTCGAAGGTTGCAGCTGTTGTAAAAGATATTCAGGATAATTTATTCTTCACAGCTTCTTTGCCGCGTAATCCTTACGATCTTACATAACAAGCTACAATTTCACCAATGAAAAACTTGTGGAAATCTTTTTGAC
>CAYTNC010000383.1:0-2284 GCA_964438935.1 uncultured Bacteroidales bacterium | reverse complement strand
ACAAACAGGTAAATGTTCAGGGCTATAAAAGCAAGAAAAATAAGCAGCATACGGAGAATATTCATGTAAACGGATTTATTGCGGCAAAGATAGTTAACCTGACTAAACCTTCAGGCAAGCCGCCACAGAAACCCCACAATTTCCATAGCCCAGGCCGTTCCGGCATGAATGATGGCTCCTCCTTTCGGCTTGAGGCAGCTTGTCGATGTAATCATCCTCAACGTCGAACAGGTAGTTGAAGGCAATGAGAACTGCCAGAAAGAGGGCGATGATAATAAAAAGTGAAAGATGAAAATACCTCCGGTGATAGTCCAGTATTTCACTCAGGATCTTTTTCATCTTTCACTGTAAGTGTATTAGTATTACTTTTTAATTACTCCTTTTAACGAAGGGATATTCATGTTGGGGTTGTTGCTGGGTATGATGCTGACAAGTACCTTGTCTTTATTGAAGGCACATGTTAAGTATTGGGTATGCGGACTTTCGATAAAGCGCAATGCCAGTTTAAGGGCATCACCTTCCCATCCGTATGCACCAACAACTTTTGCAGGAGGCATATCTTTGGCAGAACCCAGGAGGTTGGGACCCGGCATGAGTGTTTCACCTTTGATCCAGCGGCCGGCACCAAAGACATTTACTATTTCTGTACCGGCTGATTTTGTATTTAAAATACAGCTGTCACCGGCAAAGGTAAACTGCAATGATGTTGCCAGAAATGCATTGTCTTCCATGGTAAAGAGCTTTCCGGAGATTTCCTGTGCCAGCTGGGGTGCAACACCTTTATCGGGAACAGGCAGTACCAGGTTGGCCAGTCGTTCCTTCAGCCTGCCGGCCATTTCAGGATTCTCAGGCAGTTTCTCATCTCTCAGCGCCGGGTACAGGAATTTCCAAACCAGTTCCATTTCGCTTCCCATGTCGGGTGATTCCGAGGTAATGGCAATCACGGCGTCTTTATCGGGCATTACAAAAATGTACTGACCGAAGGCACCGTCGGCCCGATAGGCATTGTTCCTGCAGCGCCAAAACTGATAACAGTAGCCATGATTCCATTCATTCTGTTCCATTTCAGGCGGAATGGAATCGGGTGACTGATCGATCTTGAAAGAAGTGGCTTCTTCAACCCATGCAGCAGGGAGGATCTGTTTGCCGTTCCATTTCCCCTTTTGCAGGTAGAGCTGTCCGAATTTGGCCATGTCCTCGGTTCTTACACGAAGGCCCCATCCTCCGGTGTTGATGCCCCTGGGATCTTCTTCCCAATCCATACCCTCAATAGCCAGGGGTTGAAAGAGTCTCGGTTTCAGGTAATCGATCACCTTTTCCCCGGTAACTTTCTGGACAATGGCAGACAGCATGTAGGTGGCCATGGAATTGTAGAGGAATTTGGTCCCAGGTTCATTAATGATGGGCAGGGCCAGAAACGACTTCACCCAGTTGGAATCAGCTGATCTTACGGTAAATGTAGGATCGGGATCCTGGCCTACCGACATGGTCAGCAGATCTTTGACGGTCAGGTTGGCAAGATACGGGGAGATTGTGTCAGGCAAATCTTCGGGAAAGAATGAAACCACCTTGTCGTTAACGGTAATCAGCTTCTCAGTAACGGCAAAACCAACAGCAGTTGAAGTAAAGCTCTTGCTGGTGGAATACAGGGTATGTCGCAGATCGGAACGGTAGGGCGCCCACCAGCCTTCGGCAACCACTTTGCCGTGGCGTACGATCATGATGCTGTGAAATTCATGGGGACTCACCGCAGCAGAATCCAGAAAGCGGATGATGTCTTCAGAGGAAACACCTTCGGCCTCAGGGGTACTGCGCGGAAGTGAAACAACAGTTTGTACGTCGGCTGCCCTTTTGCAGGCACCCATTACCAACAGCAGTGCCAACACTGCCATGGTTACTCGGTTGATCATTATTTTCATATGGTAAAGATTTATTACTTCGGGTGATTATTAGGCCTGTAATCAGTGCAGGTAATTTATTTTTTTTGGCGTTCAGGTTTGTTTTATCAGGATACTTGCATTCCGCAACACAGCAATACTTCCTTTTTCGGTATCAATAAGCTTTTGAATGTCTGATTCCTGAATTTTGGTTACGCCCAGGGTTTTGCATGCAGCTTCATCGAGAGATGTAAGCATATAAATATGAATTCGTTTGGCTTTCAGCATCATGGACAGGGCTGTTCCGCCATTGCCTTCGTAATTGTTTTCAAGCATGGAAAAAGCGGCCTCGAAGCTTCCTGCTTCGAGGTATTTCATGAAGTAGTTTGATCCGATTTTGTCAATAC
>CAYTNC010000382.1:0-2284 GCA_964438935.1 uncultured Bacteroidales bacterium | reverse complement strand
ATTGAACCACCTGAAACAACATCGAACTTTTAAACCATGGTCAAGTTTCTCATAAACCGTCCAATCGCCGTTACAATGACCTTCCTGGCGCTGCTGGCACTGGGAGTGATCGCCACGTTGCGCCTGCCGGTATCGCTTATGCCCGATGTGGACATACCCAAGATAACCGTGCAGATCAGCGCGGATAACCTGTCGGCCCGCGAAATGGAAAATGCCGTTGTCAGTCAGTTTCGCCTTCAGCTGATGCAGGTTTCGCACCTGGCCGATATAAAAAGCGAAACGCGCGACGGCAATGCTGTCATCAAACTCGACTTCGACTATGGCACCAACATCGACTATGCCTTTATTGAGGTAAACGAGAAAGTCGACAGGGGCATGGCAGGCCTGCCCATGACCATTGAAAGGCCCCGCGTTATCAAGGCCAGCGCCACTGACATACCGGTATTCTACCTGAACCTTACCCTGAAAAGTGAAAAAAAGAACAGGGACAATGAAAATCCCCTGTTCCCTGTTTCGCGCGAGTTTTCGGAGCTGAGTAATTTTGCGGGACAGGTTATCCGCAAACGGATTGAACAATTACCAGAGGTAGCCATTGCTGACATCAGCGGCCAGGTGTTTCCCGAAATACTGATACTCCCCGATATGTCGCGGCTCGAAGGCACGGGTCTTACCACGGGTGATATCGAAACCGCGTTGAAGCAAAACAACATAACCCTCGGGAACCTGCTGGTTCAGGATGGCCAGTACCAGTATAATGTTCGTTTTGGCAACGAAATTCAAACCCTGCAGGATATAGCCGGTATTTACCTGAAAAACAACAACAGGCTGTTGCAACTGAAAGACATAGCACAGGTTGTTCAGCACCCGCAAAAACAAAAGGGCATGGTGATTTCCGATGGCAAGGATGCCATTACCCTGGCCATCATCAAACAGTCGGATGCCCGTATGAGCGACCTGAAGAAGGAATTGCACAAGCTTACAGAAATATTCCGTACCGATTACCCGGGTATCGATTTCACGGTCACCCGCGATCAGACCCGGCTTCTTGATTTCTCTATTCAAAATCTCAGCCAGAGTTTATATCTGGGCGCTTTCCTGGCATTTGTGGTGATGTTTCTTTTCCTGAAGAACTACAAGTCGCCCTGGCTGGTGGGCCTCACCATACCCTCGGCGCTGGTTATCTCGTTACTGTTTTTTCATGTGGCCGGTATTACCCTGAATGTGGTTTCACTGGCAGGACTTGTACTTGGGATCAGCATCATGACCGACAATTCCATTGTGGTCATCGACAATATTTCACAACACAAGGAAAGAGGCAGTAGTTTGGATCAGGCTTGCATCACCGGTACAAACGAAGTTTTCCGGCCTATGCTCAGCGCTGTTTTCACTACCTGTGCCGTGTATCTGCCCCTGATATTCATTAGCGGAATAACCGGTGCATTGTTTTACGATCAGGCTGTGGCCATTACCATCAGCCAGTTTATTTCGCTTTTTGTGGGGGTAACCGTGTTGCCGGTCTATTATAAACTTATGTTTCAGAACGGCAAGCCGGGTGAGTTAAGCGGCGCGTTAAAGCGGATCAACGACCTCGATTACGGGGTGCTGTATGAGAAGGGTTTTAAGTTTGTCATGCGACATCAGAAAAGCAGCATTGCGGCTATTGTAATTATGCTGGCGGGCGCTGTTATCCTTTTCCTGAATATGGAGAAAACCAAGCTTCCGGCCATTGTTAAAGATGAAACCGTGTTGCGGATCGACTGGAATGAGCGGATCAACATAATGGAGAATAACCGCCGGGTGCAGGAGGTTATACAACTGGTTGACAAACGCCTTGTTCACAGTACCTGTGTCATTGGTGAACAGCAATTTCTGCTCGATCATAACGCTCCCGGCTCGGGCTCTGAGGCGCTGGTGTATGTGAAAGCCAAATCGTCCGCTGCGCTGGATTCGGTATTTGCCGATGTTGCCGGTTTTATGGGGAAAAAATACCGTGTGGCAGGCTACAACTTTGAAGATGCCGGTAACATATTCGATCAGCTGTTTGGCGACAATCAGCCCCCGTTGCTGGCGAGGCTGCGCGCTACAGGCGATTACGGACCTTCGGGCAACACCTGTTTGGGTAACGCGGTTAAGGCCGTGCAGGAGGCTCTGCCGGAACAACAGATCAGCAACATTGTATGGCAGGAGCAGTTGGTTTTAAAAGCCGATGCTGCCATGCTTACCCTGTACGAGGTAACATACGACCAGGTTTTTAATGCACTCCGACGGGCATTTCGCCAAAATG
>CAYTNC010000381.1:0-2292 GCA_964438935.1 uncultured Bacteroidales bacterium | reverse complement strand
TCGAATACCCTCCAGCCCATACCGTAATAGGTTTTCTGCAGGTCTTTCCAGTTGATCCGATATGCTTTTTTTCTTGGTGTTTCAATTTCCGGAGCAGAGATATCCTCAATGGTCTTATCAGGCAATACTTCCGGATAGTAGCCGGTTAAGGCAAGGAGCCATTTAGCCATATCTGAAGCACTGGCATTAACTCCCGAAGCAGGGGATGCAGAATAATACCTGCTGTTTTTTGGCTTTGATTTCCAGGTAGTGCCGGCTCTCAAATGCGGCATGGCGGTGTTTGGGTTATAGTAAAAAGAAGTATAGTCTGTTGAAGCGTCACGCATTCTGAGCGGGCTGAATATTTTTTCCTGCAACAGGTTATTGTAATCCTTTCCGCTGGCATTGAACAAAACATCCGATATGAGGCTGTAAGCAACGTTCTGATAGGTATAAATCTGACCCGGTTTGGCAATCAGCGGTACATTCGCCAAAGAGCCTTTGATGTTGTCATACTCAACACCATTATCCAGCATGTCGGTGTAAGTATGTTCGGGCAAGCCGGTAGTCTGGCTCAGAATATTCCGGATGGTTAAATGGTTGGTGCAGGAAGTGTCTTTCATCCTGAAATCGGTGAGGTAGTTTTTAACACAATCGTCCCAGCTAACAACGCCTTCTTCAACCATGATACCGGTTAAAACCGAAGCAAATCCTTTGGAAACAGAACCCAGTCGGAAAGCGGTATGGAAATCAACCGAATCAGCCGCGCCGAATTGTTTCACTCCATAACCTTTGAGCAGTATAATTTCACCTTTATAAACAAGAGCAATTGCGGCACCCGGACTTTTCAAGCTGTCGATGGAATGGGTAAGAAACTGGTCATAGGCATAAACAAGACTATCAAGTCCCTTAGGTTTGGGGCTCCTTACAATTGATGCACTTTTAACTTCATAGGCACCATCAGAAACAGAGCCAATTTCCAGTGAGGAAAATCCAAAAACGGAAAGGATGAAGAATCCTGTAAATACTTTTTGCAACCTCATAAACCGATGACAAAGTTAAACTATATACACAACACCATACTCCAAAATCAAAAATAGGACTTTTGACTTATTTACGAAGCACACGCTAAAAAAGTTATACACATGTTCCGTACGAAATCATAATAACGTGCAAATACAAGCATTCTTGTATGTAAATATTTTAATTATTTGTTAATTTACATGGAATTTGAATGGATGTATCTTAAAAATAATAACTTGGTTAGCAAATTAATTGTATCATCATGGGTAAAAATCTGAAATTTGACAGAAGAGGTTTTCTCAAATCTTCGGTATTGGGAACAACAGGTGCTCTGATGGGATCAGCGGCCTATGGAAATTCAGTTGCCAGGAAAGAAGCTGTGATCATTCGCAGGCAGTTGGGTAAAACCGATATAGAACTGCCCATTGTAAGCTTCGGAGTCATGCGGTCGGACAATCCTACCCTGGTGAAATCAGCATTTGACATGGGCTTTGTTCATTTCGACACGGCACATGGTTATCAGGAGGGCAGAAATGAAACCATGCTCGGGGAACTTTTTAAAACCATGCCCAGGGAAAAGATCGTACTGGCCACCAAGGTGGGGGCTAACGGGGTAGATCGGCAGACCGGTGAACCGGGTCCGGGAACTACCAAAGAAAGCATCCTTGAAAAATTCGACATGAGCCTGAAACGGCTTCAGATGAATTATGTGGATATTCTTTACCTCCATGGTGTTTCCAACCGCAACCTGGCTCTGGCGCCCCAGGTAATGGAGGCTTTCAGTGAACTAAAGAAACAGGGTAAGATCAGATATGCGGGCATGTCGACGCACCAAAATGAGCCTGATGTTATTCAAACGGCAATCGACAGCAATTTGTACGATGTGGTGCTTACTTCCATCAATTTTAAGCACGGAATGGCTGATCAGATTAAGGAAAAAGCTGCACTTGCTGCTCAAAAGGGTATCGGCATTATTGCCATGAAAACCATGGCCGGAGGCTTTATGGATAAGGAACGACAAAAGCCCATCAACTGCACTGCCGCCTTGAAGTGGGTACTTCAGGATGAAAATTTCCATACCTCCATACCTGGAATTACTTCATTTGACCACATGATGCAGAACTTTGGCATTATGGAAGATCTGAACTTCACAGAAGAGGAGAAAGCAAACCTGGAAGAGGCAAAACTGGTAGCCGGCCTGTATTGCGACGGCTGTAACCAGTGTCTTTCCCAATGTGTGAAGCACCTGCCGGTCAATGAATATATGAGAGCCTATATGTATACCTATGG
>CAYTNC010000380.1:0-2297 GCA_964438935.1 uncultured Bacteroidales bacterium | reverse complement strand
ACAACAAAAAATACGGCTATAAAACATCTTCCGAGGTAAGCTACCAGGCATCGTTTGCCGGATACTTCCCCGCTGATAAACCCATGTATTCCTGTATTGTTGTGGTGAACTCCCCCTCAAAAAATGTGTACTACGGCAACATGGTTGCAGGCCCTGTATTCCTTGAAATTGCCCGAAAGGTTTACGCCACCTCAATTGACATGCATCCTATTATTGCGCAAGACAAGGAGATACAACCCGACCTGCCTTACTCCAAAACCGGCAACCGCGAGCAGCTCAGGTTGGTTCTTAAAGAACTTGATATGCCGGTAGAAAACAGCAACATCCGTACCGACTGGGTATCAACCGAAAAGAAAACCGAAAGCATTGCCTTCAACAACAGGAATGTGAGGGAAGGTCTGGTTCCCAACGTGGTTTCCATGGGTGCCAAAGATGCCATTTACCTGCTTGAAAATGCAGGCCTCCGGGTGCGACTCCTGGGAAGAGGCAGTGTTCGCAATCAATCCATTACTCCGGGAAGCAGGGTTAGGAAAGGAGAACAGATAACGCTTGAAATGACAAGAATTTAACAATATGAGAGTTAACCTGTCATACATACTTAAAGACATTGAAGTTCTGCAGATCCATGGAACTGCTGACATCCACCTTTCAGGCATTCATTTTGATTCCCGGAAGGTTGTTGCAGGCACCCTTTTTATTGCTGTGAAAGGGACCCAATCAGACGGTCATGAATTCATTGAGGCTGCCATAGGTTCAGGGGCAACGGCAATCGTATGCGAACAGGTTCCCGCAGCATTTTTACCCGGCGTTACTTACATTGTGGTTAAAGATGCTGCCTTTGCGTTGGCCATTCTGGCATCTGCCTTCTATGGTCATCCCTCGCGAAAACTCAAGCTGGTAGGCATAACCGGCACAAACGGAAAAACAACCACGGTGACACTGCTTTACAGGTTGTTCAGTTCACTTGGCTATAAAGCGGGCTGTTTCACCACCATCCGCAATTACATAGGAGACCTGGTTGTTGAAGCCACACACACTACGCCCGACCCGGTTCAACTCAACCGGATCATGAATAACATGGTTGAGGCAGGTTGTGAATATGCCTTCATGGAGGTAAGCTCGCATGCGCTGGTTCAAAAACGGGTTGCAGGCCTGTCTTTTGCCGGTGGTATTTTTTCGAACATCACACACGACCACCTCGACTATCACAAAACCTTTGAAGAATATATCAGGGCCAAAAAACTGTTTTTCGACAACATGCCCGGGGATAGTTTTTCGCTGATCAATGCTGACGACAGGAATGGCAGGGTCATGGTACAAAACACCCGATCGGCCGTAAGTTATTACGGAATCCGGTCGATGGCTGATTTCAAGGCAAAAATAATTGAAAGCCATTTGAACGGCATGCTGCTCAACATGGACAATTCAGAAATATGGACCCGGTTTATCGGGGAATTCAATGCTTACAACCTGCTTGCAGTATATTCCAGTGCGCTTTTACTTGGCCAGGATAAGGCTGAGGTGCTTCGACTGCTCAGTCTGATGGACACAGTAGAAGGGCGTTTTCAGTATGTGCAGTCGGCTCAGGGCGTTACAGCCGTGGTTGATTACGCACACACACCCGATGCCATTGTGAATGTATTGAAAACAATTATGCAGATCCGCAAAGGCAATGAGCAGGTAATTACGGTAGTTGGAGCCGGAGGAAACCGTGATAAAACAAAGCGTCCCGTAATGGCTCAGGTAGCTGCCGAAATGAGCAACCGTGTGATCCTTACAGCCGACAATCCGCGCAATGAAGACCCCCTGGATATATTAAACGATATGAAAGCCGGACTTGACAAGAAACAGCTTGAAAAAACCATGATACAGCCCGATCGCCGTGAAGCTATAAAAACTGCCTGTCTGATGGCCGGCAAGGGCGATATCATTCTCATTGCAGGTAAGGGACATGAAACCTACCAGGAAATAAAAGGTGTCAGGCATCATTTCAGCGACATGGAAGAAATAAGAACGCTATTCGGATTAAGTAACGAATCCTAACGAAAAGCTTATGCTGTACTACCTGTTTAAATATTTGGAGAGTCTTGACATACCAGGAGCCGGTTTGTTCAACTTCATTTCGTTCCGGTCGGCCATGGCCATCATTACCTCGTTGATTATTTCAACCCTCTATGGCAAGAAAATAATCCGCAAGCTGCAGCAGGCACAGATCGGTGAAAGCATACGCGACCTGGGTCTTGAAGGACAAATGCAGAAGAAAGGCACACCTACCATGGGCGGATTGATCATTTTGA
>CAYTNC010000379.1:0-2307 GCA_964438935.1 uncultured Bacteroidales bacterium | reverse complement strand
ATAACTGAAAAACAGGCCCGCTTATTACATAGGTATAAAAAAACAGGGGCGCAACTGCACCCCTGTTTCTTAGTGATTTATAAGTTAAAACCCAATGGTTTCCTATTCTTCATATTCCTTAAGAATATCCTTTACCATCTCAGGCGATACCCTGCCATAGGTTTTTTCTCCAACCATAACAACAGGGGCTAAACCGCACGCTCCCACACACCTCAGGCAGCTGATGGAAAATTTGCCGTCGGCAGTTGTTTCACCCACTTCAATCTTCAGCTTTTTCTTGAATTCAGCCAGCACATTCTCGGCACCCCTTACATAGCAGGCAGTACCCGTGCAGATCGAAATAGGATGCTTTCCCTTGGGTATCATGGAGAAAAATGAATAAAAAGTTACTACCCCATACACCTTGGCCACGGGAACATTCAGCTCTTGTGCCACCACTTCCTGCACCTCGGCAGGCAGATACCCGAAGGTATGCTGGGTTCTGTGCAGCACATTAATGAGTTCACCGGGTTCATTTTTAAAGGACTTGCATATTTCTTTAATGGTATCTACGTCCTTCTTTTTTAATTCTACTTTTATTCTAGACATGATTGTTTTTCGCTTTAAGAATTAAAGGGATCAAATGTAAATGATTTTTTTGCTTTTATCCACAAAGTGGGTATGCAGCAATTTGTGCGACTTCTCACTCATGGGCTTGCCCAGGAATTCCTCATACAACTTAATGATGTATGGATTCTCATGCGATTTCCGGATGGCTTTTCCGGCATCTTCCCGATAAATGGCTTCCATGCGCTTTTTGAGTATGTCGAAGTTGCCATGGTGCAACGGCTGACCGCCACCGCCAATACATCCGCCCGGACAGGCCATAATTTCAATGGCATGATAAGAAGATTTTCCGCTCTTTATGTCTTCGAGCAACTTGCGTGCATTGCCCAATCCATGAGCAATACCAATCTTTATAGGCAAACCGTCGAAGTCGATGGTGGCTTCACGAATGCCGTCCATTCCACGCAACTCAACAAAATCAACCTTTTCAAGCTTCTTCTTGGTGAAAATCTCGTACGCTGTTCTTACAGCAGCCTCAATAACACCACCGGTAGCAGCGAAAATCACACCGGCTCCGGTTGACTCTCCAAGCGGGGCATCAAATACCTCATCAGGCAAACTGTGAAAATCAATATTGGCCTGCTGTATCAGATGACCCAGTTCACGTGTTGATATGGAGTAATCCACATCGGGATTGCCATCCACTTTGAATTCATCGCGCGTACACTCATATTTCTTGGCCAGGCACGGCATGATGGAAACCACCACCAGGTCTTCGCGTTTCACTTTTATTTTATCTGCAAAATAAGTCTTTGCTATCGATCCGAACATTTGCTGCGGTGAGCGTGCGGTTGAAGGAATCTCAAGCATGTCAATAAACTGCGATTCAAAGAAATTTACCCAACCCGGGCAGCACGAGGTAAGAATCGGTAGTTTTACCGTCTTATCACCATTCAAATGCCTGGTCAGCCTGTCGAGCAGCTCGGTGCCTTCTTCCATAATGGTGAGGTCGGCGCTGAAATCGGTATCAAAAACATACTTGAATCCAAGCGTTTTTAGCGCTGCAGTCATTTTCCCGGTAACCAGGGTTCCTGCCGGCAGGTCGAACATTTCACCCAACGCAGCCCTTACTGCAGGAGCAGTTTGAACAATCACCGTCTTTGAAGGATTTGCCAGGTCACGAATCAGCTGACGTGTGTGGTCAACTTCAGTGAGGGCGCCGGTGGGACAAACGGCCACACACTGTCCGCAATAGGTACATACCGAGTCTTCCAAATCCATTTCAAAAGCTGGCGCCACTACCGACATAAATCCACGATTAATAGCCGACAGAGCCCCTACCGTCTGAAATTCGTTGCACATGGTTTCACAACGGCGACACATGATGCACTTATTCAAATCACGTATGATGGCCGGGGAGGTATCCATGCGGTAGGTCGACATTTCAGCAATGTCTTCGTTGTGAATCTCCCTTACCCCCATTTTAATAGCAAGGGTTTGCAAATCGCAGTTACCCGACTTGGCGCAAGTCAGACACTCTTTGGGATGATCCGAGAGCAGAAGTTCCATTACAGTCCTGCGGGCATTCAGTACCCTGATGGAATGGGTCTTAACAACCATTCCTTCTGTAACGTCGGTTGAACAGCTGGGCGCAAGATTCCGTCTTCCTTCCACTTCAACCACGCACATGCGGCATCCGCCCGGTTTGTGTTCAATTTTCAAATCCTTCAGGTCCATATAGCAGAGCACAGGAACTTCAAT
>CAYTNC010000378.1:0-2328 GCA_964438935.1 uncultured Bacteroidales bacterium | reverse complement strand
GGCATCAGTGAGATAAAATCCCAGAAAGTATCATGAGCAGAAGCAGCCTGTGGCATTTCATGATGCGGTTCCGGCTTAACGGCATGCACCAGGTCAGGAAACTTAATGGCATCCTGGATAAAAAATACTGGCATATTGTTTCCTACCAGATCATAGATGCCTTCAGACGTATAAAATTTTACCGCAAATCCTCTTACATCTCTTGCTAAATCTGTTGATCCCCGCGAACCAGCCACTGTCGAAAAACGAACAAATAAAGGAGTTTCAATTGTTGTGTCATTTAAGAAGGCTGCTTTGGTATATTGAGCCAGTGTATCATACAATTTAAATACCCCGTGAGCTCCGCTTCCTCTTGCGTGTACAATCCGTTCCGGTATGCGTTCATGGTCAAAATGAGTGGTTTTTTCCCTAAGAATGAAGTCTTCAAGGAGTGTTGGGCCGCGCTCTCCTGCTTTGAGAGAGTTATTGTTGTCGTTTATTTTTAAACCTTGATTGGTGGTCAGTAATTGTGCTGCACCATTCTCAGTATTAACAGAAAGGTCATCAATTTTTGATGAGCTTCTCTTTGCCGTTTTCTTTTCTGCTTTTGCCATAGGAGTAGAATCTGATATGTGACTAATATAAGATAACCCTACAAAATTAAACCCCTTTACTTAGGTAGGTGTTACATAATTGCTTGGTAAAATTTCATTATTCACACATTTGCAGTGGTCTGTGATACTGTCTGAAATCACCCCCCCCTGGCAAAATCAGAAGTGTCAGTTTTTTTAGTCGAAAGTCATAAAGTCGTCAAGTCCAAAGTCCATCAAGTCATAAAGTCGCTCACAATGGAGATACCCGGTTGAGGTGGCACTGATTAATAACGTATCCTCAACTGAAATTTGAATCATGTAAATCTTTGATATAATTGTGTAACTTCTTCTCTGTTAATGTGATTACATTTATGAGATTCATACGTAATAGTAACCTATCACTATCTGTTGACTGAGGAATCCGGATTTTTACAGAAGTGACCTGGCTATTGATGGCGGTTATATATGCAATTTACTTGAGTGGAAAGTGAAAATCATTTTGTAAAAAGAAGTGGATGGCTGAGAGCCTCAGTACTTGGGGCCAATGATGGTATTCTTTCTACCACAAGCCTGGCCATCGGTGTCGCAGCTGCAAGTGTGGCACGCGACCCGATCATACTGGCAACACTGGCAGGTGTGGTTGCGGGAGCATTGTCAATGGCTGCAGGCGAATATGTTTCTGTTAGCTCGCAGCTGGACCTTGAAACCGCAGAATTGAAAAGGGAAAAAAAAGAACTAGCAGATACACCGGATAGTGAATTAAATGAACTTTCTGCAATTTACGAAACCAGAGGGCTTACAGGTGAACTGGCAAAAGAAGTAGCAAAACAACTTACTGCTCATAATGCTTTGGAAGCTCACGCAAGAGATGAATTGGGTATCAATGAAATTTCAAGGGCAAAACCCTTACAAGCTGCCTTTGCATCTTCAGCCTCGTTTATAGCTGGCGGAATATTCCCTCTTTTATTAGCTGTTTTTGCACCCTTAAAACAAATGATATTTTTCCAGTATGGGTTCTCCATCCTTTTTCTTGCCTTATCAGGAACCCTTGCGGCAAAAGTCGGAGGATCTCCGATAAGCAAATCTGTATTGAGAATATGTATCTGGGGGACTATTGCCATGGTAATGTCAGCATTAATCGGGTATTTATTTGGAGTGAGCCTGAAATAGGTTTTTAATATCTACAGGACAAATGAACTTCATCGATTATTATAAGATTCTGGGAATAGAAAAAATGGCTACCGCGACAGACATCAAAAGTGCCTACCGAAAGCTGGCCAGAAAATATCACCCCGATTTGAATCCTAACGATGCAGATGCGAAAAAGAACTTTCAGCAGATCAATGAAGCAAATGAAGTACTTAGTGACCCTGAGAAACGCAAAAAGTATGATAAATACGGGAAAGACTGGCAGCATGCTGAACAGTTTGAAAATGCAAAACAATACCAGGAACAATCATCAGACTTTCGTGGACAGAAGTATGCCCGGGCACAATCCGGCGGAGATTTTTCGGATTTCTTCGAATCAATGTTTGGTGGTTCAGCAAATGCCGGCAGAAACAGGCAGGTAAAATTCAGAGGCGAGGATTATAACGCACAGTTACAACTCAACCTTAAAGATGCTTATGAAACCCACAAACAAACTCTTACTGTAAATGGACGGAATATAAGAATAACAATCCCTGCAGGAATTGAAAACGAACAAACAATAAAAATTTCAGGGCATGGGGGTCCGGGAATAAATGGCGGACCGGAC
>CAYTNC010000377.1:0-2343 GCA_964438935.1 uncultured Bacteroidales bacterium | reverse complement strand
TGCTGTTCAAGCTGCGCAATGATATTTTCATCAAACTTCAGGAACTGCCGATTGCATTTTTTAATGAAAATAAAGCAGGGGACCTGATATCCCGAATTAATAACGACACCGATAAACTAAACCAATTCTTTTCCCAGTCGCTCATGCAATTTATCGGAAGCCTGTTTATTATGACCGGGGCCGGTGTGTTTCTGCTTTCGATAAATCTTCAGCTGGGCGCCGCTTCGTTGATCCCGGCGGTTATACTTTTACTTTTCAGCAGATTCATCACACCCTGGGTTAAAAAGCTAAATGCCACGTACCTGGCCAGTACGGGCAACCTGAGCGCTGAGATACAGGAAAGTCTTGCAAATTTCAAGGTGATCATTGCCTATAACCGGCGTGATTACTTCAGGGAGCGTTTTAACGAAGTCAACAGGGAAAACTATGCAGCTGCCATTAAGTCGGGTTTGGCCAATAGTCTTTTCATTCCTGTTTATGGCTTTTTTTCAAACCTGGGACAAATGGTGGTTCTTGCGCTGGGAATCTACCTGATTTCGAAAAAGCTTTTTACACTGGGGCTCTTGATCAGTTTCCTGGCCTATATCAACAACTTTTACAATCCGTTAAGACAACTGGCAGCGCTGTGGAGCAATTTTCAGATCGCACTGGCCGGATGGGACAGGATTTCCAGAATACTATCCATGGAAACAAATCTGAAGGTTATGCCAACTGAAAAGCCGGCAGACAACCAGGCCATGCTGAGTTTTAACGAGGTTACCTTTGGGTATGAACCCGGGAAAGCCATCCTTCAGCAGGCAAGTTTTGATCTGGATAAAGGCAAAACCTATGCATTTGTTGGTCCAACCGGTGGAGGAAAAACCACCACCGCCTCCCTGATTGCCCGGTTGTATGACCCCGATCAGGGAATGGTTTTACTCAATGGCATTGATATTCGTTCCTATTCACCTGAAGAGCGCTCAGAAAGAATTGGTTTTATTTTGCAGGATCCCTTCCTGTTTACCGGTACGCTGAAGGACAACATCATATACGGCAACAGGAAGCTGGAAAATGTGGTTCACGAAGAGCTGCTGGAAATAATCAGCCGGGAAGGCCTGGATGATTTGCTCAAGCGCTTTGAGAACGGACTTGAAACCCAAATTACCAATTATGGTGAATTGCTGAGCCTGGGTCAAAAACAATTGGTTGCATTTATTCGGGCCGTACTGCGCAAACCGGAATTGCTCATACTTGACGAAGCTACTGCCAACATCGACACGATAACCGAACAGCAATTGGAGCGCATTTTAATGCGTCTGCCGGAATCTACCACAAAAATTATCATTGCTCACAGGCTCAATACCATTGCCAATGCAGATGAGATTTTTTTCATCAATACCTCCGGAATGATTCGGGCAGGTTCAATGGAAAACGCGGTTCAATTATTAATGAACAGCAGCAGAGATAGTTAAATTTGCTTGTTATTAACTTAATTTAAATGTATATGAACTATAAACCCGAATCACGCATAGAAGAGCTTGGACTTGTATTGCCTCCAGCTGCAAAACCGGTGGGTGTCTATAAGCCGGTGTTAATTATCGACAAATTCTTATATGTTTCCGGCCAGGGACCGCTGAGAAACGACGGAAGCCTTATTACAGGGAGGCTGGGTGAAAACATGAGTCTGGAAGAAGGCAAAATGGCCGCCCGCCAGGTTGGCCTTACCATGTTATCAACCATTAAAAGCAAGATTGGTGATTTGAACAAGATCAAACGGATTGTGAAGGTATTGGGTATGGTAAACAGCACCGCCGACTTTGGTCAGCATCCGGCTGTGATCAATGGTTTCAGCGAACTGATGGCTGAGGTTTTTGGTGAAGAAAACGGCATTGGTGTAAGAAGTGCCGTAGGCATGTTTCTGCCCATGAATATAGCCGTGGAAATTGAGGCCGTATTTGAATTGTATTAAAGCGGAATGAGGTTGTTTCAAAAGGCTATTGAGGTAGAAACGTCATTGCGAACGAAGTGAAGCAATCTATTGCAAAGAACAGATTGCTTCGGTCGTGCCTCCCTCGCAATGACGATTTGCTCGCCCTTTGATGTAACATCAATTTCAATAGAGGTTTATTTCAAACCCCTTCTGATCAGCAACGCATCAACGGCAGGATCCTGCCCCCGGAATCTGCGGTATTGAATCATACCTTCATCTTCTCCTGATTCAGCCAGGCAGTATTTTCTGAATTTTGCAGCCAGTTCGGGATTATATACATTCCCCGACTCCTTGAAGGCCTGGAAAGCATCGGCATCAAGCACAGCCGCCCAGATATAAACATAATATCCTGCAGCATAGCCGCCATCGAAGAT
>CAYTNC010000376.1:0-2352 GCA_964438935.1 uncultured Bacteroidales bacterium | reverse complement strand
TCCTGTTCATGCCAGTATACATGCGCTACCTGGCTGCCATCCAGGTCTGATTTGGGACTTTCCAGTCCAAAAACTGCCGCCAGCAGGTTCAGCGAAGTATAATGCTTGTGGTCTCCGAATTTCCATAAATCCAATGTATCCAGATGTTTGACCTCCCAAGGCTTTTTACCGGCAATATCAAATAAATCAGGTAACCCGATTCCATTGATTACCATTCTGCGTGCTATATATGGGAAGTCGAATTCCTTGCCGTTATGGGCACACAGTTCGATCTCACGCTTCTGTGATAAACGGTTAATCAATCCGGCAAACGACTCAAGCAACTCCTTTTCACCAGGCTGACAAAACGACTTGACGCGGAAAACGCGCCTGTCTTCCTGCACACCAATCATCCCTGTTGAAATGCAGATGATGCGGCCAAATTCGGAATAAATTCCGGCCCGCTGATAAAGAGTCTCCGGTGTTTCCTCTTCGCGTTTCAGATACATACTTTTCTTTTCCCAAAGCGCCTGAATCTGACCAGGCGCTTCCTGAAATGCCGAATATGCCGGAACTGTTTCAATATCAAGGAAAAGAATATTACCAATTTTTACCTGTTCCAGCATGTGTTTGTTCCTTTAATCGCTATTTTTGCAATGCACTGAAAATATACGAACATTCACAATAAAACAAAAGGCTTACTGCAATATTTCTTGCTATGAATCAGCTATACCCTTTAAAATTCAAACCAATAGTCAAAGATAAGATTTGGGGTGGAACCAGGCTTAAAACTTTTTTGCACAAGAGCACCAAAACCAATAAAGCCGGTGAAAGCTGGGAAATCAGCGGATATCCCGGTGAAGTATCCAAAGTCACCAATGGTTTTCTTGCCGGGAACAGTTTGGAGGAATTGATAGAGGTATATATGGGCGACCTGGTTGGCGATAGCATATTTGAGAAATTCGGAACTCTTTTCCCGTTGCTCATCAAATTCATCGATGCCAATGATGCTTTGTCGGTTCAGGTGCATCCGGGAGATGAGCTGGCATTGAAACAATTCAAGTCGTTTGGGAAAACTGAAATGTGGTACATTTTAGAAGCTGAGCAGGATGCCGGTATTATTGCAGGCTTTAACCAGCCGGTTACAGCTGAAAAATACCAGGAGCATCTTGCAAACAAATCGCTCCTTTCCATCCTGAATAAGGAAAAGGCACAACAGGGAGATGTATTTTTCCTGCCTGCCGGAAGAATTCATGCCATAGGGGCAGGCATATTGCTGGCCGAGATACAGCAGACTTCCGATGCCACACTGCGCATTTATGATTACGACAGACTCGACGACAAGGGCCTACCAAGGGAACTACACACTGAACAAGCCCTTGAAGCCATCGACTTCAGGCAGTATCCTTCCTATAAAACATCATATGAAAAAAAACCCGGGAAACAAACAACCCTGGCCTCCTGTCCCTATTTCACGGTAAACCTGTTGCTTCTGGAAAAGAATATGGACAAGGATTACATGAATATGGATTCATTTGTAATATACATGTGTGTCAGGGGAAGTTTTTCAATTGCTTATGGCGATAATCAGATAGAAGCTGTAAAAACAGGTGAAACCATACTGCTGCCGGCAGAAATAAAGAATGTGAGGTTGATTCCGCATCCCTCATGCGAGGTTTTGGAAGTTTATGTTCCCGGAGATGCATCAAAAAACCGGATCAAATCAGTATTAGAAACCCTGTTTTAATGGAAATTCAATCCGCCAGCTTTGTTAAAAGCAGTCCCGACCTGAAATCTTGTCCCCCATCGGACTTTCCCGAATTCGCTTTTGCCGGCCGGTCAAATGTGGGTAAATCTTCTTTGCTCAACCTGCTGATTAATGTTAAAAACCTGGCCAAAACATCATCAACTCCCGGAAAAACAAGGCTGATCAACCATTACCTGATTAACCAAAGCTGGTACGTGGTTGACTTGCCAGGGTATGGATATGCAAAAACCGGACGGAAAACAAGGGATATCTTCTGGACAACAACCGAAGATTACCTGTTGCGTCGTGAAAACCTGATCTGTTTGTTTGTGCTGATCGACTGCAGGCATGAACCTTTAAAAAGCGACCTGGAATTCATTAACTGGGCCGGAACCAGCCAGATTCCAATTGCACTCGTGTTCACCAAAAGCGACAAGTTATCGGCAGCTGCGTTGAAAAGAAACATCGACCGCTATCGCAACAAGTTGCTTGAAAGCTGGGAAGAACTTCCTCACATTTTTACCACCTCAGCGGCAAAATACCGCGGCCGTGAGGAAATACTCGCCTTTATTGAAGAAGGTAATACCAAGTTTAGTCAGGTCTCCTAGGTCTGATAAGTCTTCTGG
>CAYTNC010000375.1:0-2375 GCA_964438935.1 uncultured Bacteroidales bacterium | reverse complement strand
GGGAATATCCGCACACCCTCACACTTTCGGCACACACCCATTTTCAGAGCCAGGATTTTTTTGCTGCAAAAGAGGGGTGGACTCAGGAACAAAGGCATCACCACTACAATGTGGGTGCCACATGCGGTAGCTGGTATAGCGGAAAGTTCGATGCCAACGGAGTTCCTGCATCCACCATGCGCGACGGCACACCCAAAGGCTATGCTTTTTTGAATATCAGCGGTAACCGGTATACCATCGATTACAAAGTAGCGGGTCAATCAGCCGATTACCGCATCGGCATTTTTGCGCCCAAAGTGGTTGAACAGAACAGGTCGACCAGTGCCGGCATCTATGCCAACTACTTTATGGGAAGCGCTGCCGATACGTTATTTTGCAGAATTGACGATGGTCCCTGGAAGGTCATGCAATACGCATACGATTACGATCCGGCTTACCTGCACCTGTTGCATGAATGGGACTTTGCTGAAACATTGCTTCCCGGCAGCCGGCCATCGAACCCGGTATTTTGCAATCATTTGTGGCGCACGGGAATCCCCACAAAGCTTCCGGAAGGAGAACACAGGATTGAAATTAAGGTTACGGATATGTTTGGCCGTGTAATCACCCAGCAAAGCAGGTACCGCATAGCCGTAAAACAATAACCAGCTCTACCGTTGTTTTACCTGTGCGAAGTCTTTTCAATCTGATGCAGTTTGCTTCGAAGCATTCTGCGTTTTAGCGGATTTATCCTGTCAACAAAGAGAATGCCCTTCAGGTGATCGTATTCGTGCTGAAAAATACGGGCAACCACACCATCCAGCACTTCCTCGCGAACGTCAAAATTTTCATTGCGATAACGAACTGTAATCTTTTCGGGCCGGATCACGTTTTCGTTGATACCGGGTATACTCAGGCAACCTTCCTTAAACTCATTTTCAGAGGAGTCAACATGTAAAATCTCCGGATTCAGATATACCCGCTCCAGTGGTTGTATACCATCATCCTTTAATGGCATGGTGTCAATAATAAAAATACGTTTTACCACACCCACCTGCGGACCAGCCAACCCAATTCCGCCGGCTTTCTTAAGGGTTTGTGACATGTTATCCGCTACGGCTTTAAAATCAATCCCTGCCTCTATGTCAAATGCTTTCTCCCTCAGTATTGACGAACCATATAAGATAACAGGTAAAACCATAATCAGGTATTCCTTGTTTTCTGGTTAAAATACACCACAGAATTCTTTTCTTCAGTAGCCAGCATTTCGCCAATTACATAGCATTTCACCATCAGCAGAAAAAAGATGGGCTTTTCCTGATTACCAATCAGCCCTTCAAGATTTCCCTGGCCTTTGGATATAATCAGGTCGGCTGAGTCAAATACCCGTCTGAATTCAACGGAACACCGGTTAAGCATGGTTGATGGCGCATCGTAGCCATTTGATATGACATTGGCCACCTTGTCCATTCCCACTCTCGCAGCATCTTCCAGTGTAATGTCGTTGATAATATGACCGCCTCTGGTGGCAAAGTATAGGTTGGGATGGTTGATGGTCTCAATGAACAACTTATCGAGCACAATCTCTCCTGCATTATCGCCCAGATACAAAACTGTTGAAGCCTGTTTCAGGGCTTCATAAAGCATTGCCGAATGATCAATGGCCGGTTCTTTTGAAGCAGCGGCAGCAAGTGTGCTGAACACATTAAACGAACCGGGAGGGCCAAAATCAATGATATTTCCGGCAAGCGCGTATCTTAATGCCGTTTTAAAAGGATTCTCAGATTGCTTAATAAGCTGTCTTGTTTGCTCTTCAATATCCAACATCAATTGGTTGAAGTCATTCTTCTCTTTTTCATATAAATCACCGGTGCAGGTGACTCGTTTTACAACCCGGTGAAGAAAACAGGCAACTTCAGGCGACGAAAGATTACTATTCTCAGGATTGATGATATAATCATTGAAACGATTGGTAACACGTTGTGCCGTTGAAGCATCAACATCATGCTTTGTCAGCAGTCGGTCTGCCTGTAAAACAAGACATTTCATGCAATCGGGATGCATGCCTATTTGCCCGGTTTTTCAAGTTCGTCAATGCGCCTGGTAATCTCCGCCTGCGAACGGTTTAACGCTTCAGCCTGTGATTTCAGCATGGCAATCTCATCCTCCCGGCTCATAGTTTGCTGCCCGGGGTTTACCATATCAGAATTCCACGACATGCGGCCCATACCGCGGCCCAATCCCCGACTCCTTGCAAAGCCCTGCCCCAGGCCAAAGCCTCTTCCAAAGCCCCTTCCGGAGCCAAAACCTCTTCCCATTCCACTTCCAAATCCTTTTGTAAAACCCGGACTGTCATATCCCGAGCATAAACCTAATGATCTTCCGGTTCTGGGACC
>CAYTNC010000374.1:0-2382 GCA_964438935.1 uncultured Bacteroidales bacterium | reverse complement strand
CTAACGGCTACTCCAAATAAGTATACCCATACAGCCCCGACCGGTAGGTTGAAAGGAATTCCTTCCCTTCTTCGGCTGTTATAATACCGCCCTTTACGGCAGATGTAACCCATGTTTCCACGGTGCGCACCAGTTTTTTCGGATTGTATTGTACATATTCCAATACCTCCGCAACTGTTTCCCCGTCAATTACCTGATCAATCTCATAGCCGTCTTTATTAACCGAAACGTGAACCGCGTTGGTATCGCCAAACAGGTTGTGGAGATCTCCCAGAATTTCCTGGTAAGCACCCACAAGAAAAACACCCAGATAATAGGATTCTTTGGCCTTAATCGGATGCACGGGCAAGTAATACGAGAAATTACGGGTTGAGATAAAATTATCAATTTTGCCGTCGGAGTCACAGGTTATATCCTGTATGGTAGCTGCCCTTACCGGCTTTTCATCAAGCCTTTGTATGGGCACTATGGGGAATATCTGATCAATAGCCCAGGAATCAGGCATGGACTGAAACAGGGAAAAATTGCAAAAATACTTATCTGACAGTATTTTGGGAAGGTGGCGTAAATCTTCTGGTGTGTGTTTGGTTTCGTTGGTCATTTGGTACAGCTCACGGGCAATCGACCAAAAGAGCCTTTCAATCTGGGCCCTTGTTTTCAGATCGAGCAATCCCAGGCTGAACCTGTCAAGTGCCTCTTCCCTGATCTGTTGTGCGTCGTGCCAGGTTTCAAGCATACCGGGCTGGTTCAACCTTTCCCAGAGGGAATACAATTCATGAACCAGTTCGTGGTCATTCTCGTTAAGTTCATCCTCCTCGTGCCATTCAGGAAGTGTTGTGGTTTCCAACACTTCAAAAATGAGTACCGAATGATGTGCAGTTAGTGAACGGCCGGATTCCGTGATTATGTTAGGGTGCGGTAGGTTGTTACGATCACTGGCATCTACCAGGGTGGCAATGGAGTCATTTACATATTCCTGCAAACTATAGTTTACACTGCTTTCACTGTTTGGCGATCGTGTACCATCATAATCAACTCCCAAACCGCCGCCAATATCAACAAAATCAATATGATACCCGTTTTTATGAAGCTGCACGTAAAATTCCGATGCTTCGCGCAACGCAATTTTGATTCGACGGATCTTGGTAACCTGGCTGCCAATGTGAAAATGGACCAGGCGCAGGCATTCCTTCATCTTGTTTCTTTCCAGAAAATCCATGGCTTCAAGCAACTCGCTTGAGGTCAGCCCGAATTTACTGACATCGCCACCCGAGTCCTCCCATTTGCCACTGCCGGTGCTGGCCAGTTTTATGCGAATTCCTATGTTGGGTTTAATTTTCAACCTTCGGGATACAGTGGCTATCAGCTTGAGTTCATTCAGCTTTTCTACAACCAGGTATATTCTTTTCCCCATTTTCTGGGCCAAAAGAGCAAGTTCAATATAATCCTCATCTTTATAACCATTGCAAATGATCAGTGAATCACTGTCGGCATTAATGGCTATTACCGCGTGCAGTTCAGGTTTGGAACCGGCTTCAAGTCCGATGTTGAACTTTTTACCATGACTCACGATCTCCTCCACAACCGGCCGCATCTGATTAACCTTAATGGGATAAATGATGAAGTTCTGCGCTTTGTATTCATACTCTTTTGCAGCCACCTCAAAGCATTTCGCCATTTTCTCAATTCGATTATCGAGTATGTCGGGGAAACGGATCAGCATGGGTGTTGAAACATCTCTCAGAAGCAGTTCATCAACCAGTTCACGAAGGTCAATCTTTACGCTGTCCTTTTTGGGCGAAACAACAATGTGACCTTTATCGTTAATGGAAAAGTAATTTACACCCCAGCCTTGTATGTTGTACAGTTCAGCTGAGTCTTCGATCCGCCATTTTCTCATTTTCTGGAATTATTTAAGCTCAATGATTTTTTGTGCAAAAATGCAAATAATTACTACTTAAAAAAAGATAATGTGAAATTATCCCGAAATCGGGTGGAAAGTGCTTCTTCAAAGTATTAAACCGGCATAATTCATCCTCAGATAGAAAGATAATTGGATTAACACGCATTCAGAAATTCCAAACCAGGTTAGAAATATTTTAATCTTTCCTGATGTTGTTTATGACGCTTTATCATAAATGTACTATCTTAGTTTTCAATTTTAACAGATTGATGTACTATGAAACAATCAAGGATATTGGTGATTGATGACTCCACCACCAATATTGTTTTGCTTGAAGCAATTCTGGCTGAGAAAGGTTACACGATAGAGACTGCGCTGAACGCAAAGGAGGCATTTTTACGAATTGAAAAACAGGTTCCCGATCTGATTTTGCTTGATTTGCTGATGCCCAAGGTGAGTGGTTTTGATTTTCTGGAACA
>CAYTNC010000373.1:0-2383 GCA_964438935.1 uncultured Bacteroidales bacterium | reverse complement strand
GGAGTGAAAAATCTTCCGGGAACAGGTTGTCGGGGTCCTGAACCAGCAGATCGGTAAGGGATATGTCCACCGGAGTGTTTTTGACTGTTTTAACCGTTTTGGTCATGCCTACTATAACCGGTGTATTATTTACATTGATTACCTGGATGGTAAATAATTGAGATGTATAAAGCACACCGTCGGATGCTGTTATTTTAACCGGGTTATCGCCTGTATTACTATTACCTGGCTTGCCGGTAAGCACTCCGGTGGTAGCATTGAAAGACAACCACGCAGGAAGTATGGGAGCTGAGAATGTAATATTGTGCAGTTCAGGATCATAGGCCGTAACCTCATAAAAGTACAAACTGTCCTCTTTACCTTTTAAATAAGGTGATGAAGTGAAAACCGGAGCATCATCAACCGGTGTAACGGTAAAAGTAACAGTATCACTGTCATATCTGATGAACCCGCCATTCACTCCCCGGTCAGCTGTCTTAAAAACAATGATCTCGCTGCCATTCCAGTTCGGATCCACAGGAGATATGGTGCATTTATGATTGGCGTCGATAATAATATTGAAGCGTTCCGGATCTTCGGGAATAATGGTCCAGACCAGTTCAAGGTCGGGTGTTTCCTTATCTGAAACATAATCGTTCAGATTAATCTGAGCAAAGGACTCACCCTCAGGAACTATCTGATCGGGAATTGGGGTGATAACAGGAGCCTGGTTAAAATATGAATTAATATTCTGAAACCACAATCCGGCCATTTTGTTATAACCTGTTGAGTTGGGATGCAGATAATCGGTCATGTCTGTTGAATTATACAACAGACCGGCATCATGTTCCATGTCCACAATAACAATTTTATCGCCATTATTGATTCGTGCCTGGGCCATGGCCTTAATTTGGTTATTAAAGTTGGAGGTTTCGGTACGCAAAGGTTTACCAACCATTCTGTTGATGATCAGTGCCAGAAAAACGGTAACTTCTTTGTTGGCCCGGGCTTCATAGGCGTTTATCTGATCGAGAATGGCTGAGACCTGTGCTGTGCCTGGGTTTGTTTCGTGTGTGACATCGTTGGTGCCAATGTGCAATAAGATGATATCAGGGTCGTAATAATCGAGGTAGGGCCCCGGGGGATTGATCAGCTGGTTTCCCCTCTTTTCGTCGTATCCGTCAGTCAGCAGGCGCACTATAAACTGATCGCGCTGACCGTTGATGCCCGCATGCTGACAATCGGAGAAGAATGCACACCCCGATGATTCAGAGCCTACGAAATCGAAAAGATAACCTGCCTGGCTAAGCTGGTAATATAGCGCAAACCTATACGAAGTTTGCTGTCCAATGGGTGTTGTGCCATTGGTATACCCAACAGTAATGGAATTTCCAAGCGGCATAATCTTGATCACTTCCTGGGCGCTGCTTTTGCCTGGTGAAAAAAGGATCAATCCAAGGATGGCAAATAAAGCAGTGGGATTGGTTCTGAATTGTTTCATCACGTAAAATGTGCTGCGAATTTCTGGTTATTACTAGCTGCTTATTATAATAGGACTCAACCACCACATGGGATGATTGAGTCCTTTGGTTCAGTTATAAATTGAAAAAGAGTTATTGATTATCCACTGTAAAATTACCATAGTATACTTTATTTCCGGAAATAACGCGGTACAGGTACATACCGGAACTGAGTTCATTTGTTTCAACTTCCTCGGTAACCTCATCAATAGTAATTTTTTTCAGAAGTTTACCTGATATGCTGAATATCTCAATGGAAGCTGATTCCATACGATCCTCAAAGGCAAAGTAAACATGATTTCTTGCCGGGACTGGGTAAACACGGAATGGGTTAAATAGCTGGTCGTCGATTGCCTGTGCTGTAACAACTTCCACAAGGGCATAGTAAATACCACTCATGGCCACACCATCGCTTACCTGAACACCCACATTGATGTTGCCGACAAAGTCGACGTCGGGTGTAATGGTAGTGCCTGTAACACTGTAGTTTTCACCATCAATCAGCGATAAGGTGAAATCAGCCGGGTAATTGTTGTCGGGATCAGTTACCGTGAAATTGGCCAGCGTAAGTTCAAGTGCAGTGTTCTTATTAGTAGTTAAAGTAGCCTGGCCTGTAATGGTTGGGGCAGCGTTGATGCTGTTAACAGTAATGGTGAAATTCTGTGTGTCATCCGTTGTTCCATCAGATACTTTAACTGTGACATCATGATCTCCTACATCTTCGTGTGCCGGAGTTCCGCTCAATACGCCAGTGGTAGCATTAATGGAAAGCCAGGCAGGTTTAACTGTGGCTGCAAAGGTGAGTACATCGTTTACATCAATATCGGTGGCGACAACGGTATAACTATATGCAGCACCCTCATCAACTTCAGTTACAGGTGTTG
>CAYTNC010000372.1:0-2392 GCA_964438935.1 uncultured Bacteroidales bacterium | reverse complement strand
TATAAATATATCAGTGATAAATTAAGTTGACGCGTATGCCTGTAAGGGCGTAAGCAATTGATTAAATCCTTAGCTTGACGGCAATGGGCACAGCCTGAGCCGAACAAAGGCGACAATGAATGGAATTCAATAATTATCTTTCTCAATAGCCGCCGGCGTTAGCCGGTGGTACTTAATTGCAATACCCCATATCACCCGCTGCAAGCAGGGCATTGCCACGAGAATGGCCCTGCTTGCAGCGGAACTATATTTTGGTATCTTTTTATCCCCGGGTTGAAACCCGGGGCTATTGAGGCCGGAAATCAAAAAAATGTGCAGCCTGCCAATGGCGGGCTGCACTTTTTCTTCCGAAATCAGCTCTAAAATTTCACTATTTTAAAAACTCCCCGGCATAATACTTAGCCGTCAGTTCCTCGCCGGTAGCGCGTTTAATCATGTCGTTCCACTGATACCTGGCACCGGGCCTGAAAACATTATCAAGCAGGTATTTTCCGATCTCCTTGTTGCCACTCAGGCTAACCACATCAGTGGCTCCAACTTTCAGTATGTTGGTGTTTATATATGCCTGGAGCTGTGAGGCCAGCAATTCACCCAGCTGGTAGTTGTGATAATAGCAGGGATAAAGTGCCACATGTATTTTGGAAGCCCAGTCGGCACTGTTCCTTCCTTCGGGCCTCTTCAGCATCTGGTATTTTTCAGCCAGATCCCACCACAGCTTGTTGAGGTCCTGGTCGGGGTTGGCATACATGCTCTTCTCAAACCTGAACATCACCTGGCACCAGCGGCTGAAAACAAGCTGCTCAAGCCGCAGACTATTTCTTACTTCGTCCCTGATCTGGTCAGCCTCACTTGCTGAAACCCCGGCATTATCGCGCAACCAGTATGGATTGGATGCCAGCCTTCCGAAAATCATGGCGATGGCTTCTGTAGTAAATGTATGAGCAGGCGTTCTGAGGAAAAATGGCAACGACATGTCAATGTTCTGATCATATACGCCATGGCCCAGTTCATGAAGTATGGTATTCATCCACTGGTTGTTGTTTTTCATGTTGCAAACCACACGAACATCGCCCGAACGGTCGATGTGGGTACAAAAAGCATGCTGGTACTTGCCTTCTTTCTCATACAAATCGCTGTTGTTGAGTATTTTGACTGCATCCAGGCCAATTCCGGCAAAGTAATCACCGGACAGCTTCACGGCATCGTTGCCGGCAATATACGAGTCGAGGTTCACATTGTAAATGGCAGGAGCTTCCTGAAAAAACCGGTTCTGGTAATGCCAGGGCATCAGCGCTTCCGGTTTCACCTTGTATTTTTTTGCCAGCGCAGCATCTATATCCGATTTCAATGAAATGAAAGTTTCGCGGGTAAGCGTGTCCAGTTCATCAAACAAGGTTTCAATCTGTGCCGGATCCTGATCAGAAAGCTGCAGCGACATGTCGTGGAAATTGGCAAAACCCAATTCCCGGGCAAGCTCGTTCCGCATCTTCACCAGTGCAATTACATCACCCGCCACCGAATCACCTATTTGTTTGCTGGCCAGCCACGTTTTCTGAAGCCTTTTGCTGTCGGCATCGTTTTTCAGCACGGCTTCAATTTCGTTGTCGGTAAGCTTTTTTCCATCCACAACTGCCCTGAACGCAGCATACTTTTGTTCAAGTTTCGTCTGCGCCCTGATTAATTCCTCCATCTTCTTTTCATCGACCTGATTGCTCAAAAAGGTGTTGTAAAGAATATTCATCTGCCTTACCAGCAAAGAATCTTTCACAGCACCGGAATTCTTAATCTTCTTTAGTTTCGCAAACTGAGCCGTGTCGGCATATATCTTTGAAAGCTGAATGTTCAGTTCACTTGATTTTTCATATTCTTCTTCCTTGCCGGTTACGGCAGCATTAAAATAAGCCAGCGAAGCACCCGCCTCTATAGGTTTTACCTGAACCTCGAGGTTGTCAATGAAAGACTGCAATTCTTTTTCCATTTTTTCTGTTTGTGATGTGCAACCTGCAATAAGCAGAATTGCCAGTGAAAATAACACTTGTTTTTTCATACGATAAGGTTTACAGTTTTTTTTGTAGAAAAATATCATGTCAATTTGTCGTTAACCTGCTTTTGAAGTAATTTGGCAGGCAATTTGATGCATGAAAAGTAATAATTAAAAGGAGAATTAACAATGATATCAATAGGTCAAATAGTAATTTTAGGAGCCTTCATGCTGCTGAGCTGGATTGTTAGCGCACAGCTGAAATCGCGCTTTCGCCGCTATTCAAAAATACCTGTCAATTATGGAGTTACCGGCAGGGATGTGGCAGAAAAAATGCTTCGTGAGAATGGTATTAACGATGTATCCGTGGTTTCGGTAGAGGGGCAGCTGACAGATCATTACAATCCCCTG
>CAYTNC010000371.1:0-2402 GCA_964438935.1 uncultured Bacteroidales bacterium | reverse complement strand
ACATTAATACCCAGTTTCAGGGGTGCCGATTTCAGAGCAGCTTTTTCAAGCCCCATTTCTGCAATGAGTAACCCATATGGCAGCGTGGCACTGGTTAGTGCTTTGGTTGAGGTAAGCGCTACTGCACCCGGCATGTTGGCCACGCCGTAGTGAACAATACCGTCAATCACATAAACCGGGTTGTCGTGCGTGGTGGGTTTAATGGTCTCCACGCAACCGCCCTGGTCAACAGCCACGTCAACAATCACGGCACCTCTTTTCATTATCTTCAGGTGTTCCTTTTTCACCAGCGTGGGAGCTTTGGCTCCCGGCAGCAATACGGCACCAATGACCAGGTCACTTTCACGCAAAACCTTTTCGATATTGGCATCTGTACTATACAGGGCAGTAATTCTTGAACCGAAGATATCATCGAGGTAGGCCAGCCTTTTGGCGCTGATATCCAGAATGATCACTTCTGCTCCCACCCCGGTAGCAATTTTACAGGCATTGGTTCCAACCACACCGCCACCAATGATACCTACCTTGCCTCTTTCAACCCCCGGAACTCCGCCCAGCAGCACACCGCGTCCGCCAAAGGTTTTTTCAAGGTATTTGGCCCCCTCCTGCACGGCCAGCCGGCCGGCAATTTCACTCATGGGCTGTAGACAGGGTAATTGTCCGTCAGCTGTTTCAATGGTTTCATAGGCCACACCCCGGATGCCAGCCTTCAGCATGGCTTCGGTAAGCACTCTGTCTGCCGCCAGGTGCAGGTATGTATACAAGATCTGGTCCTTGTGAAACAAATTGTATTCTTCGGGCAAGGGTTCTTTCACCTTGACAATCATATCACAGGCATCAAAGATTTTTTTCCGGTCGGTTTCAATGCGTGCACCCGATTCAACATATTCGGCATCGGCAAATCCGGCCTCTTCACCGGCACGTTGCTGAATGATTACTTCATGGCCCCTTGACACATACGACCTGACATCAGAAGGAGTGAGTCCAACACGGTATTCGTGTGTTTTAATTTCTTTTGGGCATCCGATTTTCATAAATGCATTGGATTTAATTAAGATCAGATATACAGGTTACCATGTCAAAATAAGATATTGGCGTTGATATATGCTATGATTTTGATCATTTTAGTCAAGCTGCACCCTGAAGAGAACAACACCAGACAACGCTCAGGAAATAGTCACAATTCAGAATGTAATACATTACTTAAGAATACATTATAGAATATACTTAAACTCATTCTAAATTGTCAAATATCCTTGTTAATCTGATTTTTCTATTATATTTTAGTTGTGAATTAATTAACAATTGTGAAAAACCTTTATTAATAGCTCCTTGAATTAATGTAATATGTTGCCCACCGGCTAAAAGGGCATTGTGGCACATATTAAAAAGGCGATCTCCAGCACCCGGAACTCTCAGTTATAATAAAGGGTGTTTTCCTGCGAGGGGCAGGACCGGCATCCGACTCTTACCACTTAATATCATATACGGATGAAAACAGGTGTTCAAAAAATCGTGGAAAAGTACGGCAAGGATAAGACCAGGCTCATGGATATCCTGATTGATGTTCAGACAGAATACGGCTATATTCCGCATGAGATAACCGTGCAGATAGCGGAAGATCTGGGTATGTCAGAGGTTGATGTGGATCAGACCATTTCGTTCTATCATTTTTTTTCACAGAAGCCTACCGGAAAGTACCATATATACTTGAACAACAGCGCTGTTGCCAATATGATGGGTAGGACCGAAGTAGCCCATACCTTTGAGAAGGAACTTGGAATCCGCTTTGGCGAAGTTACATCCGACGGTTTGGTTGGTTTGTTTGAAACCTCCTGTATTGGAATGAATGACCAGGAACCTGCAGCGATTATCAACAACCAGATTTTTACCCGGCTTACCCCTTTCCGGGTTAAGGAAATAGTGAGGGATATCCGGGAAGGCAAAAGCATTCACGACATGTTCGTGGCCGACTATGGTGATGGCGAAAACCGCTCAGACCTGATTAAATCTGTTGTTGCCAACAACATACGAAAAATTGGACCGATTCTCGAACGCAACTTCAAGCCCGGACAGGTTATTGAGAAGATCACCAAAATGACTCCGGAGCAGGTAATTGATGAAGTCAAGAAATCCAATATGCGTGGAAGGGGCGGAGCTGGTTTTCCAACGGGTATGAAATGGGAGTTTTGCCGAAATGCTGCCGGTCAGAAGAAATACATATTCTGCAATGCCGATGAAGGCGAACCTGGAACCTTTAAGGACAGGGTAATACTTACCGAAAGGGCCCGGTTGTTGTTTGAGGGCATGGTCATTGCCGGTTACGCGGTGGGTGCAGACGAAGGCATACTCTATTTGCGCCATGAATACAAATACCTCCAGACTTATCTTGAATCCATACT
>CAYTNC010000370.1:0-2409 GCA_964438935.1 uncultured Bacteroidales bacterium | reverse complement strand
ACGTCGATAGGCTGCAGGTGTAAAGGCAGTAATGTCAAAGCCGAGCAGTACTAATTACCCGTAGCTTTCTTGTTAACAGCTTAATATACAACTATTCCGGCATGTAAAGTATTATCCCCAAGCTTTTTGGCAACGGGAACAATCTTTAGGTGACTATAGCAGTGGGGTCCCACCTCTTCCCATTCCGAACAGAGAAGTTAAGCCCACTCGCGCCAATGGTACTACATTTGTGGGAGAGTAGGTCGTCGCCGAACTTCAATCCCGGTTTCATTCTTTGAAACCGGGATTTTTTTTGTATATCGCAGTACCTTTCCTGCTTTTAATTCTGACCGGATTGCGCTATCTTGCCCCCCAAAATAAAACCAATTTTTCCGGCATGAGAAAAAAACTGCTGGCTTTAGCAATCTTTTTCTGCCACCTGCTCCCGGTTATCGCACAAATAGATACCAATGTAGTGGTTTATTCCTGGAAACTCGACGAATCCCTGGCCAACCGGATTCGCGTGGATGTGGATACCACCCTGGACAACTTTCAACAATATAACCCTGCCTTTTCTTATTTTTCCGGCATCGAATCACTGGGAAATATAAGCCTCCCAACCCAATCCCTGGTTTTTAGAGAACGCGACTTGAACCAGGAATTTACCCTGGTTAACAACTTCTACCCTTTTATGTTCCGCTATAACAACACACATTACGTAAATACACGCAAACCCTTTACCCATCTTTTCTATTTTAACGGAGGCTCCAACCAAACAAAAGAGGAAATGCTTGATGTGCTGCATACCCAAAACCTCACCAAAACACTGAATTTTGGCCTTCGCTATCGTACACTTGGCTCTTTGGGACAATATAACTTTCAAAAGGCAAAAAATAATGCCATCGGCGTCTTCAGCAGCCTGTCAAATAAAAACTATTCCTACCACCTCAGCGTTTATTACAACCACATCATAGCCGATGAAAACGGAGGAATTGCCAACGACTCCCTGGTTACCGATACCACCATTGCACGAACCAAAGATATTCCCACTTTGTTTGGCGGTACAGATAACGCACCACAACATTATCCCGACGTTTCAAATGACATCAAAAACCTGAATATTTTAAGCGTACAGGAAGTGTCGTTCAGAAGTTCCGGTAAAGTTACCGATACAACTGCCACAACCAGAAAACTAAGAATCTTCTACCCTAAACTCATTTATATTTTAAGCATCGACAGAACCAGCAGGTTGTTTATCGACAAGAACCCTGCCATTGGAGTTGAAAACCGACTGTATCCCACTGAACCTTATTTCAGTAATAAAATAACCAATGATTCCATGGTTTATTGGAATTTGTCGAACTCGGCACGCCTTCAATTTCAGGGGCGCAGAAACAATCATTACTTCATCGACTATTCCTATGAAATGCTCAATTATTTTATGTCGGTGAAATCAGATAGCGCGGTGAATGATTCTATTGAAAAATTATGGTTCATAACCGAATATTACCGACCACAGGGACTAAGCTACACAAGCCGGATTTACAATTCCTACCTGTCAAGCGGATTCACAAAGCTTTTTGCCAACAGGATCGAAATGAACTTTTATGGTCGCTATTTTGTTTCCGGTTATAGATCTGGCGATTTCTTCCTGTCAGCTGATATGAAAGTTATCCTGGGTAAACTAAGCATGCCAATTACATTCCGGGCCAAAATAGAGAACGAATTGAAAACACCGGACTACCTGTATACCCATTATTTTTCAAATAACTTTACCTGGGTAAGTAATTTTAAAAAGACCTCCAGGAATCATTTGTCAACAAACCTGGCCATCTCATCAAAGAAATTTGACATTCAGGGTGATTATTACTTACTTAGCAACGTGATTTATATGAATGAGAAGGCAATTCCGGCCATTTATAGAAATGCGTTGTCGGTTTTCTCCCTGGGTCTGACGAAACAGTTTGATTTTTGGAAAATTACCAGCCGGAACAAGTTGATATATCAGAAAAGTGAAAACAGAAATGTGTTGGATCTGCCTGAAATAACATTTAATAACTCAACCTACCTGAAACACCTGTTTAATTTCAGGTCAACAGGAGGAAAATTGTTAGCTATGTTGGGATTTGACCTATTTTATAATACAAAATACTATGCCAGTGCTTACATGCCTTCATTGGTCTCGTTTCACAGGCAAAGTGATAAAAGAATCGGTAACTATCCATATTTTGATGTCTTTTTAAACCTTCAGCTTAAAAGATTCAAGTTCTTTGCGAAAATGGAACACGTAAATTCCGGATGGATTGACCCAAATTACTTTTCAGTATTGCATTACCCAAAGAACCGGCGCGACCTGAAGTTCGGATTGTCATGGACTTTCTACGATTAAGATTGTTCATATCAAGGGGATAAATTGTAAGGGGCGTCGAC
>CAYTNC010000369.1:0-2415 GCA_964438935.1 uncultured Bacteroidales bacterium | reverse complement strand
TCATGAATAATCACGAAATTGAGGAAAATATTCAGGCCATTATCAAGAAACAGGGAATCTTTGAAGGAAGCGCGGCTATTTTTGATGACATCTCAATTCTGGGTATCGAGTTCTTTTAACGAAAGGTCCAGTGCAACAAAAACCGCTGTAAATCCCCAGAATAAAGCTGCTGCTTTATCCGTATCGAGAAAATTATTAAGCGTTCCGTGAATCAGGTAGGTAATGTAGCCAAGCAATAACGAAAGAACTATCTGTTTGAGACGGCTGTCCTGTATTCTCATATATACCCTGAAACCGGTCATCAGGCTCAATACAGCAATGGCAATAAATGAAAGCGAGCCCAAAAAACCGCTTTCAGCAAGAGGTCCGATATACTCGCTGTGCGCATTTCCCTTATCGCCAAAATCAGTACTGATGCCGGTTTTTTCGGCTCCCCGCTGGTAAGGAGCATACTTGAACATGTAGGTACCCGGCCCCCATCCAAAAAACGGGCGTTCCCTGAACATGCGTAATGCCGCATTCCAGCGGTTTATCCTTTCCAGATTCGATTCGTCCGTAGTGATATTTGAAATGGATTTCACGTGCTCACTTAGTGTTGCAGAGGATTCCTGCCTGTTATTTTCCATCTTATGAATGATTTCCGTGCGCTGACCGGTCATGTAAAGTATACCCAGGATCCCAACCAGTAGGATGTACCTGAGTTTGATTTTTAGTAAAACCAGGAGCAAAACAAAAAGGGAGATCAGAACGCTGATCCAGGCAGCGCGTGTGTATGACAAAATCAATGCCAGGGTTACAATGCCCCATGTCCCCCATGTCAGCAGGTTAAACAGAAGATCCCTTTTCTTGCCAATCACCAGCCCTCCCAATGCAAAGAAAAGCATGGCCAAAATTGCTCCATAAGAGGTATGATCTCTGAAAAAAGGGTTCATTACAAAATGTGCTGCCTGCTTGTCAAATAATCCATAGGACAGATGTCGCGAAATGGCATAGGCAATAACAACAAGCATGGGTAAGGTATAGGATAGAATAAAAACACGGATATTATTAGTATGGCGGAATACCAGTATGGCCAGGAAATAGTAAATCACAACAAACCAGATACGGGCTAGCAGAAATTTAAAAGATACCAGCGGCATGACACTGGTACACGAAGTGAAAAATAACCAGAAAAGATAAAAAAGAATGGCATAGGTTACAGGGTGGTTCCCTATTTCTTTATGCCGGAATCCATTGAGTGCTGTACGGTTAATCAACAACAACATAACGCCAAACAACAAGGGTTCTGTAGGTATGGCAAAGTCGATGGGGAAACCCGGGAAAAACTCGAGCAACTGAATGGATAACGGGGTAAGGGCAACAATAATGAAATACATGATGTCAAGCCTTGCCAGAGCAAGGTATATGACCAGAACAACCAGCGGCAGCAGATTAAGCAAATAAATCTCACGGAATGTCAGTACCATATCCACCATGATGTATAGGATCACCAGGGCAATGACAAGGCTGTGCTTCCTGAGATTTTGCTTCAGGGACATCAGGAGTTTGAATGTTTAATCTGGTCAATGATCAATAAAGCCAGCAGGGATAAAGCAAAGACTGAAAGTGTTGATATTACGACTATAATGGAACGCTTGGGAACAGCCTTTTTTTCCGCTTTTACAGCCTGATCAACAATGAAAATCTGTGGCAGCGTTTGTTCCACGTTTACTTTTGTTGCCACCAGCTTGGCCTTCAACAAGCCCATTCGTTGTATCTCCGATTCCAGCTTTTGCGAAAGCTCACTATAGATAATGTCAATTTGCCTGACCTTTTGAAGCGAATCGCTGATCATCCGAATTTCATTTTCGGCATAGTTGAACTCCTTTTCAACAAGATTATAGGCTTCCACGGCACGCTCCCGCTGTATGTTATGTATTGTGGTGTCAACATAAGCAGCTATTTCATTGGCAATATCAGCAGCCATCTGCGGATCGGCATCGAGCACGCTTATTTCAATCGACATGAATTCAGTTCGCCTGAACCGGATATTGTTCTTATATTTTTTTTCCAGCCTGGTATATGGAAACGCATCAGAAAGGTCAATTTCATAATGATCCATCAAATTGAATTTCTGAATCACATGGTCTTTTATCTGGTTTGAATGTAAAATTTGCAACATTCTTTCGGCTTCATCATCTTCCCCGAAAGAGAGCACATCACGAAAATCAGTTGAAATGGATGATGTTTCAACCAGGCTTTTGGAAAGGGACACGGAAGCCGCCGGGAAAAGCACTACGTTTGATTTGAAACGCGGGGTAATCATCAGCGAGACCACTATAGACGCTATGAAGGCAACAGAAGTCAGGAGGATCAGAATAAATCTTTTCTTCCACATATAAGTTATCAGGTCGAATGCATTGCTGACAGGTACCC
>CAYTNC010000368.1:0-2457 GCA_964438935.1 uncultured Bacteroidales bacterium | reverse complement strand
GCTGCGGAACTGAATGAACTCTTTCTGTGGAAATCAATTGAGGAGTCTGAACAGGTTGATAAAAAAAGGCTTAAGGAAGAACTGGCCGATATCCTGGCCTTTAGCTTGTTATTAGCCGGGAAACATGGATTTGACGTGAAGGAAATTGTGCTCGAAAAAATAAGGAAGAATAACGAAAAATACCCGGTCGAAAAATCCAAAGGCACGGCAAAAAAATATAACGAGCTTTAACCATGCTTATTTACCAGGCACCCTCTGACCGGTTTGTGGCTGACGTCAGGGAGAATACGATATCCGATAAAATGTCAGAGAATTATAAAGCACGGCTGGGAAAAAGTCCCGGTGCCCCTGAGTTCAATTCCTGGCAGAACAGTCTTTCCCGTGTCAGGGATTTGCTGGAAATTGGTAATGCAAAGGATTCTTTTGTTGCATTGGAGTATGAGGTACCTTATAACCAGAGCAGGCTTGACTGCCTTCTTTTTGGCCGGGGATCACAAAATGAGGAAAATGTGGTGCTGATTGAGCTGAAACAATGGACCGATGTTAGGTCATTGCCGGAAGAAGGCAATTTTGTGGAAACATTTACAGGTGGCAGGGAGCGGATTGTCCCTCATCCGTCTCAGCAGGTAAAGGGATATCACAATTACATGCAGGGATTTGTGGAGGAATTTGAAAAGAAACCAACACTTTCTTTATACAGCTGCGCCTATTGCCACAATTACACAAGGCATGATGGTGAAGGTTTGTATGATCCTGTCTATAAAAAACTGGTTGCTGAATTTCCGCTGTTTACAAAGGATGATACGAAAGCACTCGGAGAAAAAATCAGGGAGCTTCTTCAGGCGGGTACCGGGTTTGAAATCTTCAACCGCTTTATGCAAAGCAAGCTTCATCCTTCAAAGAAACTGCTCGAGAATGTTCATAAAATCATTAAAAACGATGTTGTCTTTTCATTATTGAATGAACAACTGGTGGCAAAAAACCTGATCTGGGCAAGATGCAGGCGGGCAGCAAAAACAAAAGAAAAATCAGTGATTATAGTTCATGGTGGTCCCGGAACCGGTAAGTCGGTTATTGCCTTGAATATATTGGCTGAAGCTGCTTTGCAGAAAAAGAACGTATTGTACGGATGTAAATCCAAGCCTTTTACTTCGGGACTGCAAAAGCTTGTCGGAAGAGACAGCGAGATCATGTTTTCCAATCTTTACCGCTTTATTCCAAGCAGAACTAAAGAGAATGAACTTGATATTCTCCTGGTTGATGAAGCTCACAGGATCGAAAAGAATAGTAACCATCAGTATACAAAACCTGATGATCGTACCGATATGCCACAAATGGACCAGTTGGTAAGATGTTCCAAAACTGCGGTTTTCTTTATTGATGACAGGCAAAATGTGCGCTCTTCAGAAGTAGGAAATTCATCTCTTATCAAAGAAGCTGCCTCAAGGTATGGAGCAGGAGTTCATGAGGTAACACTTGAAACCCAATACCGGTGCATGGGATCCAATGACTACCTGTTGTGGATTGAATCGGTTTTGGGTTATGCCGAAGAAAAACGAACATTGCGAAAAGAAGAACAATTTGATTTCAGGATTTTTGATTCTCCGTTTGAAATTATGGATATCCTGAATGAGAAAGAAAGGGTTAAACCCAATTCAGCCCGTATGGTGGCAGGATTTTGCTGGCCCTGGAGCAGTAAATTGGATGACAACGGTGAACTCGTCAAGGATGTAAGGATCGGTGATTTTGCCATGCCCTGGGAGACGCACGGTAAAATAACCTCCATCCCCAAAGGATATGTAAAATGGTATGAGTGGGCTTACCGGACTGAGGGCATTAAACAGGTCGGATGCATCTACACTGCACAGGGATTCGAATTCGATTACATTGGAGTGATCATTGGTAACGATCTTTGCATAAATAAAAGTACCGGATCATTATCCACTGATATTAATGCCACCAAAGATCCCATGCTGAAAAGGAGCCCGGACAACTTTGACAAACATGTCAGAAATATCTACCGTACCTTGCTCACAAGAGGGATGAAAGGATGTTATGTATATTTTACGAATAAGGAAACAGAACGGTATTTCAGGGAGAGAATTGAAAATTCGCAATAGGGTTTTTATTATATTCCCGGTTGGCGAAGGTCCCAACCTGAAACGAAAAACGCCATTGTACATCTGGAATGAATATTACCGGTCATTCTCAACCTATAAGCAACAAATAGCGCAAGTATCGGAGGAGATGTCAAGAGTGTCGGGTTGTGCGGACACTGGCCTTGCTCTTGACATGTCCGGAGATACGGCTAAATTTGCTGATCGATTGATGAATGAAAATGAAAATAAGGAAGTACTAAACTCTTTTACTAATATTGTCCAAGTTATAGGGGGTTAAGACAATATTACTGGTGAAGATACTTTTGACAATCAAGCCTGGGACTATTTTAAAAGAGTT
>CAYTNC010000367.1:0-2458 GCA_964438935.1 uncultured Bacteroidales bacterium | reverse complement strand
ATTATTACCGGATTAATGGACTGAATGCTATTTTCATGGTGGTTTATGCCGAAGAAGGGGCGAACACACTGAAGGTAAGCAAAGATGTTAAGCTGGCAGTGGAACAAATTCGCAAACAATTGGCTCAGGGTTATTCTATAATTCTTTCAGACGATACAACATCATACCTGTCGGCCGAGCTCAGAACCATCGGGTGGCGCACACTGGCTTCCATGGTAATACTGCTGCTGTTTGTGTTGATTGTAAGCCGGCAATGGCGTTATCTCATGCTTATATGTTTCAGTCTTTTTGCCAACCTGATCATAGCCGTTATTTTTTACTATCTGCTTCAACTTGAAATTCATTTGTATTCACTGGCAGGTATCAGTGTTTCATTTGGCATGATCGTCACCAACAGCATTGTGATGATTGATCATTTCAGATATCACCGCAACAAAACCGTATTTCTGGCGATACTGGGAGCCACGCTCACAACCATAGGATCGCTGTGTGTAATCTTTTTTCTTGAAGAAAAACAACGAATCAACCTCACTGATTTTGCCTGGGTAATGATAATTAACCTCGCTGTATCCATGGTAATCGCCTTATGGTTTATTCCTTCATTGATGGAAAAGCTACCGTTGCATGAAAAAGTCACCCGTTTGTTTATTCGCAGAAAAAAAAGAGTGATCCGGTTTAACAAACAATATAAGCGAATAATAGCTTTCTCAAGACGGTTCCGATGGGCGTTCATTCTTTTGCTGATTCTGGGATTTGGCATACCGGTTCATTGGCTGCCCGAGAAAATTGAAAAAGATACCCGGTTTGCTTCCGCATACAATAAAGTATTGAACATTGACTGGATACAGAAGAAAGCCAGGCCGTTTGCCGAAAAACTCCTGGGAGGCTCACTCAGATTGTTTTCAGATAAGGTTTTTAACAATTCATTTTATAGCGAGCCGCAACGCACCACTTTGCATGTGAGAGGGAGCATGCCCGAAGGTTGCACGGTACATCAGCTGAATGAGGCAATGTTGAAAATGGAGAATTATATAAGCAGTTTTAAGGAAGTGCAACTATTTCAGACTTCGGTTTCCAGTTACCGAAGTGGTTCCATAACAATTCATTTTAAACCTGAACATGAATACAGCTCTTTTCCTTATTATCTCAAAGATCTGCTGATATCAAAGGCAATTAACCTGGGTGGCGTAGACTGGAGTGTTTATGGTATCGGAGATGGATTCAGCAATGCCTTGGGTTCAGGATATCTTTCCAGCAGAATTGCACTGGAAGGTTTTAATTATGATCAGTTGTATTCTTATGCCACGTCATTGGCCGAAAGGCTGAAAACAAACCAACGAGTTGGAAAAATAGAAATAGGCATCGGGAATTATTGGAGTTCTCCTGTGTTGAATGAATATTATATGCAGTTTGATCCGCGCATGTTAGCGCTTCATAAATTAACCTTAAATGATTATTATGCGTTTCTTCAGGAAAAATTGTATAGCCAGTATATTGAACCTGTTTATGATGAGCGCGGAGCGGTTCCTGTAATGCTTACCTCTGAAGACAATGCCCAATATAACACCTGGTGGATTAAAAACGATGCCATTGTAACCAATGAAAAAACTTCCAGGCTGATGTCGTTGGGAGATATCAGCAAACGTCGCACCGGCAACGACATATACCGAAAAAATCAGCAGTATCAATTGAATGTGGCTTATGAATTCATCGGCCCTTATAAACTTGAAGAACGATTCAGGGAAAGACACATAAAAGAAACGTCCAATATGCTTCCCCTGGGGTATAAAGTAGGTGATTCTGAGAATTCATGGTGGCGACCGGAAGATCCGGCACAATACTACCTGATTCTTCTGGTATTGCTGATTATTTATGTAATCTGCGCCATGTTGCTCGAATCGTTGTTGCAGCCCCTTGCCATTATGGTATTGATACCTTTGTCGTTTATAGGTGTATTTCTTACGTTTTACCTGTTCGGATTCAATTTTGACCAGGGTGGGTTTGCATCTTTCATTTTGCTGGCCGGAATTGTGGTTAACTCGGGACTGTATATTGTCAACGACTATAACAACCTGATCAGGAAAAAAATCCACAGGTCCTCTCTTCAATTGTATATGAAAGCTTATAACCAGAAAATTCTTCCGGTGCTTCTTACGGTGCTTTCAACCATTGTAGGCCTTATACCGTTTGTCTGGGGCGGCCAGCACGAAGTGTTCTGGTTTGCATTTGCGGCGGGAACAATAGGAGGTTTGCTTTTCTCAATGATTGCGCTGGTGATTTATATGCCGCTGTTTATGAGAATGAGGGGATAGGGGAGGGCAATGGTTTGATAGAGTCTGATAGAGTTTGATGGAGTTTGACGGAGTTTGATAGGGTTTGATAGGGTTTGATAGGGTTTGAAGGTTCAAACGCGCAGCCTCAAACTGTTTCTTCAAACGCGCAGCATCAAACGGCGAAG
>CAYTNC010000366.1:0-2494 GCA_964438935.1 uncultured Bacteroidales bacterium | reverse complement strand
ATGGCAAACTTAACCATATCCACGGATGTTTTCAGGTTGAGCTTCTGCATGATGTGGTTTTTGTGGGTCTCAACAGTTCTCACGCTGATGAAGAGCTTGTCGGCTATTTCCTTGTTTGTATTGCTGTTGCCCCACATTTTCATTATCTCAACTTCACGGGTGCTCAAGCTTTTGATGTCGAGCCGGTCCTCATCGCTCTTTATTTTTTTTATGTACTTGTTTAGCAGCAACAGGGTTATGGAATTGCTGAAATATTCATGACCATTCCTGATGGTGAGCACTGCCTGTACCAGGTCACTGCGCGAAGTATCCCGGGCCAGAAAGCCCTTGGCCCCTGCCTTAATGGATTTCATTACGGATTCCTCATCATTGCTTGCCGAAATGACCAGCACCCGGGTTTTCGGGAACGACAAAGAGACCTGAAGCATCAAACCGGTAAACTGTGAATCAAAGGTGTGCACGTTGATGATCAGGATATGAACAGGCTCATGTTTCAAACCTTCAAGCAGTTCCTCTGAAAGGTGGGTTTTGAGAACAAGCTCCATTTCATCCGCGGAATTTAATAGTTCACAGATGCCTTCCAGTGTAATCTTCATTTCATCATATATCCCCAACCTGATCATAATATCTTGATATTAAGGATTTAAAATGATCACCGATTTCTTTTTCTTTCCATTCATGAGTACCTGCAGCGGCTGTGCAAACCTGACGTGTTTCAGATACTTTGTTTGTTGCATGGTCTCACTTTCCTGCAATATCTCCCAATTGATGAAATCGGTCATAGAGGTATCGAGAACCGAAAAATACCCGATATTCATGGAGGTGACATTGTGAAAAAAGTGCGAACCCAATGAAGAATCCAGCGGGAAGTTTGCCAGGCTTACTTCCACAATTACCCGGGCATTCGAAATCTGTGACCATACCACCGGAATTCCCAGAAAAGGATCGCGGGTTCCCCAGCGACCGGGCCCGATGAGTATGTATTCACGGTTTTGCTTGTTCATATAGCTGTTTATCGACTCAACTTCCCTGGCAATATCATGTGTTTTCAACTTATCGAACTTCTCAACATCTACAAATACAATATCTTGAATGTGGTTGATTTCGCCATTACCCAGGCTCGACTCTGTGTAAAGCAGCATGCTGTTCCTGTCAATTTTTCCAAAATCGATATTCACACTGAGCTGGTTACCAACCAATGGTTTGATCTGAAGCAGGTAGAATGAAGGCAAACCGTTTTCACCCCTGTTCAGGTCAACGGCGTATTCAATCTCAACCGGTGATCCCAATGCATCTGCAATGGTACCCAGCATGATGTCAATGGTTTCAGCAAGCGGCAGGTAATGAAACTTGAGAATGTTTCCGAAATCAATTACCCTTGGTCCCGCCTGTGACAACCCGGGTTCAATAAGGTCATTGTCGGAATTATAAACCGAGGCACAATGCGCCAATGTTCCATGTTTTTCCGCAACCTCAATATCAAGAAGCTCCAGAGATGCCAGTTCTCCATCAGTAACATAATCCACCTCCCCTTTCATTGTATTCAAGGCATAGAACTTCCGTTGCGAACTGTTCAGCAAATCTTTATTGGTATACATCTCAATTTTGGGATACCGGGGAGAGAACCTGTATGACCGCCATCCTTCAACAACATAGGATCCCAGTCCTACTGCAGCTACAGCAAAACCTTCTTCGGGCTTCATGTGGGCCACAGGATAGTAATTATATGATTGGGCAGTGCCGCTGATATGCGGGTAGTAATAACTTTCATACTGATTGCCAACCAATTCCTGCAGAACTACTGCCATGCGTTCATCTTCCACGCGATGGCGGATGGCCTGGAAATAGGTTTTGGAATTATCTGAATATACTGAAGCAAAGACCAGTTTAACAGCCATCATCAGGTTCCCGAGAACCGTCTTTTTATCACTCCTGTTGTTTGGAATGATGTAGGTATCGAATACTCCGGCAAACGGCTGTGTCAGCGAGTCTTCAGACAGGCTTGACGACCTTACCGCAATCGGCTTTTCAATTTGTTCAATGAAAAATTCAAGCTTTTTCACCAGGGCCTGTGACAGTCTGGCATTCACAAAAGCCTGCCTGATTTCCTTATAAGTTACCTCAGGCCTGATAACCAGCTCATGCAGGCTGTTTATCTCAATGAAATACTCGAATTCATCTGTGCCAATTATAGCGGTGATGGGTGTTTTGATGTTTATTCCTTTGCAAACAGGCCCGAAGTCGATATTGTAAACCAATGCGTTGATAAAAGCAAGACCCCTGCCCTTTCCGCCAAATGATCCGCTGGCAAAAGAAACTATGTTCTTTTCATCCATGGTAGCGGTTTCATCAAAACTGAGCACCTTACCTTTTTTCTTTTCCTCACGGTATTTCCGGAGTGTTTCAATAAACAACCGGCGCGATTCCTTGATATCCTTAATATCTCCTATTCGCATGGGGTTGATGATGCGGGCCAGGTCAATCTCGCCCCGGG
>CAYTNC010000365.1:0-2498 GCA_964438935.1 uncultured Bacteroidales bacterium | reverse complement strand
TGGGAACAGCCTTCTTTTCCGCTTTTACAGCCTGATCTACAATGAAAATCTGTGGCAGCGTCTGTTCCACGTTCACTTTCGTTGCTACCAGCTTGGCCTTCAACAAACCCATTCGTTGTATTTCCGATTCCAGCTTTTGCGAAAGCTCACTATAGATTACGTCAATTTGTCTGACCTTTTGAAGCGAATCGCTGATCATCCGGATTTCATTTTCAGCATACTTGAACTCCTTTTCAACAAGATTATAGGCTTCCACGGCACGCTCCCGCTGAATGTTATGTATTGTGGTGTCAACATAAGCAGCTATTTCATTGGCAATATCAGCAGCCATCTGCGGATCGGCATCGAGCACGCTTATTTCAATCGACATGAATTCAGTTCGCCTGAACCGGATATTGCTCTTATATTTTTTTTCCAACCTGGTATATGGAAACGAATCAGAAAGGTCAATTTCATAATGATCCATTAAATTGAATTTCTGAATCACATGGTCCTTTATCTGGTTTGAATGTAAAATTTGCAACATTCTTTCTGCTTCATCATCTTCCCCGAAAGAAAGCACATCACGGAAATCAGTGGAAATGGATGATGTTTCAACCAGGCTTTTAGAAAGGGATACGGAAGCAGCCGGGAAAAGCACCACGTTTGATTTGAAACGGGGTGTAATCATCAGCGAAACCACTATTGACGCTATGAAGGCAACAGAAGTCAGGAGGATCAGAATAAATCTTTTCTTCCACATATAAGTTATCAGGTCGAATGCATTGCTGACAGGTACCCTGGTGTTTGACTTTTGTTCCATAATTATGAATTGTTAACGGTTATCAGGTGATAGTTCTTTTTTCCTTTCTGAATCAGAATATACCGGTTATTCAACAGATTGCTGATATCTACGTTAAGGAATTCATCCTCAATCCGGGCTTTGTTCAGGCTCACCCCCCCACCCTTGATCATTTTTCTGGCTTCTCCTTTGGATGGGAAAATATCCGTTCTTTCTCCGAGCAATTCAACTATGTTGATCCCTGCCTGCAGCAGCTCTATATCAATCTTACAGGTGGGCACTCCATCAAAAACGCTTAAGAAGGTTTTTTCATCCAGTTTTTTAAGCGTGTCTGCCGTTCCTTTTCCAAAGAGGATTTCTGAAGCTTCAACAGCCATTTCCAGGTCAGCTTTGGAGTGTACCATGGTGGTAACCTCTTCCGCAAGCCTTTTTTGAAGCAAGCGTAAATGTGGCGCCTGTATATGCTCTGCTGTAATGCTTGCAATTTGTTCCTGAGTAAGCAAAGTAAACAGCTTGATATATTTAGCGGCATCCTCATCGGATGTGTTCAGCCAAAACTGATAAAATGTATAAGGGGAGGTTCTGGCCGGATCGAGCCATACGTTACCCTGTTCTGATTTTCCGAATTTTCCTCCGTCGGCCTTGGTAACCAACGGGCAGGTGAGGGCAAAAGCTTCGCCTCCGTCTTTACGGCGAATCAGCTCGGTGCCGGTAACAATGTTTCCCCACTGGTCAGATCCGCCCATCTGAAGCCGGCAGTTTTTAGTTGAATAGAGGTGGTAAAAATCATGCCCCTGAATCAGCTGATAGGTAAACTCGGTAAAGGAAATCCCTGTTTCCAGTCTCTTCTTTACAGAGTCTTTGGACATCATGTAGTTTACCGTAAGATGCTTGCCAACTTCCCTTAAAAAACCCAGGAATGAGAATTCCTTAAACCAGTCGTAATTATTTACTATTTCCGCGGAATTTTTACCGCAATTGAAATCAAGAAATTTTTCGAGTTGTTTTTTCTGGCATTCCAGGTTATGCCTGAGCGTTTGCTCATCAAGAAATCTTCTTTCCTCGGCCTTGAATGAAGGATCGCCAATCATCCCGGTTGCACCGCCCACGAGTGCCAGTGGTTTGTGACCGCTTCGCTGAAAGTGAACCAGCAGCATAATGGGTAACAAATTTCCGATATGAAGCGAATCTGCTGTGGGGTCAAATCCGATATACCCTGTGGTCATTTCTTTGGCCAATTGCTCCTCTGTACCCGGCATCACGTCATGTATCATACCGCGCCACCTGAGTTCTTCAATAAATGTCATAAAAATAATTTTGGCAAATATACTATTTAGCTTCCATTATATCACCCCTTCTAAATCGTGCAAACTCACTGTTCTCTGAGGGGTCTTCGTTAGGGGAACCAAAAGAAGGAAACAGAACACGTATCACCTGAGTAAAAGGCTTGTAGAAAATGGAATGCTCCCTGGTGTTTTCAGGCAGAAACCTGACCTGCCTGTCAATACGGTCTACAAAGGTAAGCAGCGCTCCCAGGATGATCACGGTTTTGCAAACACTGAAGAGCACTCCCAGCATACGGTTGAGAAAAGAAAGATCAACTGATTTAGCAGCCTTGTCAATGAGTCGGCCAACCAGGTTAATGCCAATAAATACAAGTATAAATGTGATCCCAACAGATACCAGGTACAACGATTCGGGCCGAATGGCAAGCCGG
>CAYTNC010000364.1:0-2507 GCA_964438935.1 uncultured Bacteroidales bacterium | reverse complement strand
TACTGTCATGACAAAATACGAAATCTGGAGCCTCCTGTTAAACGCCCTCATTGCTGTCGGTTTATTCGCGGTGGTAATCTTAGCTTTATTTGGTGATTGGATCAGAAACAAGATTTTCCCCGCGCAACTTGACATAGAGATACTGGATAGAAACGGCGAATTGACTGTAATGGACAATGGTCACAAAGTAATTTATTACCACATACATGTAGTAAACAAAAGATCCGTTGTTGTTAAGAACTGCATGCTTTTTTTGAAAAGTATTCAAAAACTGGAAGCTGGGGGAAATTTTGTTGACATTCCAGTTTCGGTTCCGCCCAGATACATCTGGTCGCCGGCCGAAACCACTCCGGAGGCCGTGGACATCATCAAATCGCACATTGCGGATTTTGGTTATGTTATCGACAGCTCAACCGATTTTAAACCAACCGTGACACCTATCCTGAACAGCTTTCGCGGAAATCTGGAGCACCATGAAACGTTCAGGTACTACATCCAAATTATAGCTGAAAATTACAAACCCACCCGGCTATTCGGTATTGAAGTTACCTGGGATGGACAATGGCCTGAAAACGTGCAAGAAATGCATAAGCACTTAATAATTAAAAGGATATAACGGAACCCTCCTTTACCCGAAGCCAGCTTCAGTGAGTGGACTGCAATATAATACCGGCAAAAGTTTCTGATTCATGACCCAGTTTTTAATTATCCAGACTGCATTTATCGGCGATGTTATTCTTGCCACCCCCGTTATTGAGGCATTGCACCAGGAATATCCGGAAGCATCCATTGATTTCCTGCTGCGCAGGGGTAATGAAGGACTTTTACTGGGTCATCCATATATTTCCGAAGTGATCATCTGGGATAAGAAGAAACGGAAGTATGCTGATTTATTCAGGATCATTGGCCTGGTCAGAAGAAAAAAATATGATGCAGTTATCAACCTGCAACGCTTTCTGGCCACGGGCATGATGACTGTGTTTTCCGGAGCCGGACATACTGTAGGATTTGACAAGAACCCGCTTTCCAGGTTCTTTTCTGTGAAAAAACCCCATCATATAGATTCAGAAAGCACCAACGCTCATGAAATCGACCGAAACCTGTCATTAATAAAACACCTGGTAAAAAGTCCGCACCGCTTTCTTCCCCGGCTCTACCCTGCTGAAAAGGATTTTTCAAAGGTTGTTCCTTCCTCGCCTTATGTGACCATTTCACCCACTTCGGTATGGTTCACCAAGCAATATCCTGCTGAACGCTGGATTCAGCTGACCAATCAAATTGATCCTGCCATGAAAGTATTCCTGCTGGGCGGCAAATCCGACAGGGAAGCATGTGAAATAATAAAATCAGCATCTCTGCGCAACAACATAGAGAACCTGGCCGGAGAACTGAGCTTTTTGGAATCAGCCGCATTAATTAAAAACGCCGTGATGAATTATGTAAACGATTCAGCACCCCTGCACCTGGCATCAGCCATGGATGCTGCAGTAACCGCTGTATTCTGCTCAACCCTGCCTGCCTTTGGCTTTGGGCCCTTGTCGTCACGATCGCACATACTGGAAACCGAAGAGCAACTGGAGTGCCGGCCATGTGGCATACATGGCCACAGGGAATGCCCCGAAGGTCATTTCAGGTGCAGCCATATTGATCCGCAAAGACTAGTAAAATGCTTGATTATAAATCATCAGTAATGCGTTAACTTTTTATTTATTTTTGTATATCATTGATATTAAATATGATATATATTCTTTGATTGAAATGTACCTACAATCTAAATATTTCTTCTTTTACCGCAGAGCGGTAATGGTATTGTAGAAATTTATATCGAATTCATATCCTTTACCGCGGAGCGGTTACGGTATTTAAAGAAGAAAGATATTGCTCGCTTAGACCATAACCGCTCCGCGGTATAAGGCAATGTAATATTGGTTTTCTACAAGACCATATGCCCTCTGGGCAATTGATATACTATCAACAAATCACTTAATTCTGTAGTCATTTGTTGAAACAATTATATATGTACACATAATTTCAATTCATCAAAAATCTATAAGAATAACATGAAATAATTAGCAATAATTTTTTAACGCACAAGTAATATTTACAAATAAGAGATCCAGGCAAAAGGCCTTCTCGCTTTCAGATAATCCCTGTTTTCATCATGAGCATAGGCTTCCCTCTCAAATGAGAGCGCGTGATATGCCTGGTGCCGGTCTTTATGTTTCCAAAGGCGCACAAGATATTCAACGCCATACCATACAAAGAAAAAAAGCCACAACATCTCAAGTTGCTGGCGGGCATGAATGTGTTCGTGGTTCAAGGTGGAGGAATTGGCAGTAATATCACACTCCTTCCTTACAAAGAGAAAGGGCCAGATGCACATGGCGTGATAATGGCCGGCTAACAGGTAGCCGGCCATCCTATTTCTCACAATGATCATTGCTGAAGCCTTACCAGGTCTTTAAACAGCGTTTTATTCTTGTTTATTTTCTCGTCGTTCCCGTATA
>CAYTNC010000363.1:0-2521 GCA_964438935.1 uncultured Bacteroidales bacterium | reverse complement strand
CTAAATTAGCATCGCTGATGCCCTTACAAAACTATATTATGAAAAAACTGACATCCATTCACCCAGGCGTTGCTATGACGCTTATTTGTTGTATATATTTTTTAACCTCTTGTGCTCCGGTGCAAAAGTTGAAATTTGTAAATGACGGTTCCGATGGCGCCGTGAAAAACGACTATTTCAACGACCGGTCAGAAAAAACCATTCAACCTTTTGATTACCTGTATCTAAAAATTACCAGTCTGGATGAAAAAACCAACAGTGTTTTCAACGAGAGAAGCTATAATATTGACACCGAATTGCTTAGTTATACTGTAGATGCACGGGGTGATATTACCGTTCCTTTTATTGGCAACATTAATGTCAAGGATCTTACCATTAATGAGGCAAGAGCAAAAATTGAGAAATCGTTACAGGTATACCTGAACAACATATCGGTGATGGTTCGTTTTGTCAGCAATAAAATAACCTTGCTGGGCGAGGTCAACCGGGCAGGACAGCATTCTTTCTACGATGAAAAAGTATCGATTTTCCAGGCCATCGGATTTGCAGGTGGCGCCTCCGGCTATGGCGACCTTTCCAATGTTACACTTATTCGTGAGAAAGACAATGTAATTAAGTATTATTACCTGAATCTTACCAAAAAGAACATCGCATCTTCAGAATACTACTATCTTCTGCCGAATGACATTTTAATTATCAATCCCATAAATGCAAAATACAGAGGACTGCGTGACTACTCTCTTGAAATTTTTTCAACAGTGCTTACGTCCATTTCCGCAATGCTTTCCATAATTCTGATCGTTGATAAATTATAAAACAAAAGCAAGGAGCATGAAAGACAATCAGGAACTTTTTGAATCGACGCTGGATTATAAAAAAATATTTCGAAGACTCTATACTTACAGGGTAATATACATTGTTCTGGGCATCTTATTTTTGGGCGCCGCATTCTTTGTTAACCGCTTTTCTAATGTGGTGTACAAAAATTCAACCATCCTGTATATGAACCAGGACGACAAGTCGCGTTCGATGAACTCTGCCAGTGATGTGTTTCAGAGCTTCGGCATGTTTAGCGTGAAAGGGAATATCGATAACGAACTTGAAATTATTAAATCATTTTCACTGATTAAAAAAGTAATCAGTGAGTCAGATCTCAGGGTATCCTATTATGCCCGATCAAATAGCCCAATTGCAAGTTTGCTGGCCAACACGCCCCTTTCGCAGGTTACTGAATTATATGACCAATCACCTTTTGAAGTGATTCTTGATCCGTCGGTGCCACAAGCCGTTAACCTGGAGTTTTATGTAACTTTTTTAAGTGAAACAGAGTTCACTATTGAAGCCAGCGGCGAAGAAATACTGCTGTATAACTACATTGACGACCAGGTAATATCGCTCATACCTGCCATTCAGTTCAAGCAACGCTTCCGTTTTGGCGATGACATTAAAACCAAATATTTCAATTTCAGGTTACAAAAAACCGACAATTATTCAAAGGAATACACAGTCAGCAATAAGCTTTTCTTTGTGCTGAACAACATCAACAGCCTTGCCCTGAGCTATCAGAATTCAATTACCACAGAAACCACTTCGGAACGATCAACACTTATAAAAATATCGCTTGCAGGCACCAATAAGCAACGAATCACCGATTTACTGAATAATCTATCATCTGCCTATTTGGGAAAGAGTCTTGATAAAAAGAACAAAACTGCTTTAAGCACCATTAATTTCATTGATTCCCAGATTTCAGATGTTGCAGACTCACTAAGTTATGCCGAGTCGACCCTGAAGAATTTCAGAACGTCAGAAGGGGTAATGGACCTTAGTTTCCAGGGACAGCAAATATTTGAACAACTGGGGCGTTTGGAAAATGAAAAAGCCATGCTTCAGGTGCAAAAGAAATATTACGAGTATCTCAACAATTATTTATCTGTAAATCAGGAAATCAGCGACATCAGGGCACCCTCGGCAAATAACGTGGTTGATCCTATACTCAACAACCTGATTACACAACTTCTTGCATTAAATGCAGAACGTGCCAGTCTCATGAGAAATACCGACAGCCAGCAAAACCTGTTTTTGGCAGATGTAACCGCACGTATTGAAAACACCACTGGAACCATTAAAGAGACTGTAAAAAACACGCTGAATACCCTGAACATTTCCCTTAATGAAATAAATTACCGCATGTCGCGGGCATCAGGACAAATATCACAAATACCTAAAACCGAATTGCAATTGCGGGGCATTGAGCGCAAGTTTGAACTCAACGATGCCATTTATACTTTTCTGCTCCAAAAACGCGCTGAAGCACAGATTGCACGTGCCTCAAGCATTCCGGACTATGAAGTGGTAGATCCGGCCTTCACAGTGACATCAAAAGTGGTATCGCCAAAAAGCAAACTGAATTACATCATAGCCCTTTTTCTGGCTTTGTTATTTCCCACTGCTTTTGTTTTGCTTAAGGATTTTATGAACAACAAAATAATGGAACCTGAAGAAGTGGAGAAATATACCA
>CAYTNC010000362.1:0-2521 GCA_964438935.1 uncultured Bacteroidales bacterium | reverse complement strand
TGCTGCTGCAATTCCCGATTCTTTTTGCCATGTTCAGGTTCTTCCCCACTTCCATCGAGCTGCGCCAGGAAGGATTCTTATGGGTAAAGGACTTATCAACCTTTGATTCAATATTTGCCTGGGATGCCTATATACCCATTCTTTCCAATATTTACGGGAATCACATCAGCCTTTTTACCATATTGATGACCGTATCCACCATTATTCAGATGAAAATGAGTGACGCCACCATGTCGTCACAACAAATGCCGGGCATGAAAACCATGATGTACATTATGCCGGTGATGTTTATGTTTGTGCTGAATAATTTCTCTTCAGGCCTTACCTATTATTACTTCCTGGCTAATATGATCACCATCGGGCAAAATTTCCTGTTCAAACAATTTGTGGATGAAAAGGAACTGCTCAGGAAAATTGAGGAGAAGAAAGCCAAGCCGGTAAAAAAATCGAAATGGCAACAACGACTTGATGATATGGCGAAGCAGGCTGGACAAAAACCGGCAAAAAGAAAATAAACAAAATAAACAACCTGATATAAATGAAATTAGTTCAGAACAGGTACCAGCTTGACGGTATTGATGTAATTGGACTGGTTGAGAAATACGGTTCGCCGGTTTACGTTTACCAGACATCCAGGATGAAGCAGCAATATGAAAAAATGCTTCATGCTTTTAAAGACATACCGGTGAAAATCAACTTTGCCTGTAAAGCTTTGAACAATTTTAACGTGCTCACCTTTTTCAGAAAGCTGGGAAGCGGCCTTGACGCAGTTTCCATACAGGAAGTACAGCTGGGGCTGAAAGCAGGGTTTAAACCACAGGATATTATTTTCACTCCCAATTGCGTATCCATCGAAGAGATTTCCGAAGGCGTCAAACTGGGTGTTCGTATTAACATAGATAATATTTCCATCCTGGAGCAATTCGGAAATTTGTATGGTAGCAAGGTGCCTGTTTGTATCCGCATCAATCCGCATATCATGGGTGGCGGTCACGAAAAGATCTCTACCGGACACATTGATTCCAAGTTTGGCATTTCGGCCTACCAGCTGCCTCATGTTCACCGGGTTATTGATGCCACCAACATACAGGTTGAAGGACTTCACATACATACCGGTTCAGACATACTTGATGTTGAAGTTTTTCTCCGGGGGGCCGAAATCATCCTGGAAGCAGCCAAAAGCTTTCCCAAATTGCAATATGTGGATTTCGGAAGTGGTTTTAAGGTACCCTATAAACCGGATGATTACTTTACCGATATTGAACATTTAGGAAAAGAACTGACCAAAAGATTTAAAAAGTTTTATAAAGAATACGGACGTGAAATCACCCTGATCTTTGAACCGGGAAAATTCCTGGTAAGTGAATCCGGATATTTCTTTGCCAGGGTTAACGTGGTTAAGCAAACGCTATCCACTGTTTTTGCCGGTATTGATACCGGGCTGAATCACCTGATCCGGCCTATGTTTTACGACGCCTATCACCACATTGTGAATGTATCGAACCCAAAAGGAAAGCTTAGAATATACACGGTTGTCGGGTATATTTGCGAAACCGACACTTTTGGCTGGAACCGGAAGCTCAATGAAGTTCATGAAGGCGATTACCTGGCCTTCCTGAATGCCGGGGCTTATTGTTTCACCATGTCCTCCAACTACAACTCGCGCCTCAGGCCACCCGAGGTGTTGATACACGAAGGAAAAGATTACCTGATCCGCCAGCGGGAAACACTGGACGATATTTTAAAAAATCAGGTTATTCTTGACCTGTAATACCAGGGGACATAAGAACCGGCCCGGTAATTAAATGTATCTTCTGATTACTCCCAAAAAGTCATTTGGCCTTATGGGCTTGGAGAGGTAATCCTCAAATCCGGCTGACATGAAATGAGCCCTGTCTTCAGGCCGGGCATATGCCGTGAGTGCAATAACAACCTGTTCGGGATTTCTTCCCTTGATGATCTTGGTTGCCTCAAACCCATCCATCACAGGCATTTTGATATCCATCAGGATCAAATCAAATTGCTCACCTGAATCTACAAGATCTAAGGCCTCCTGCCCGTTTAAAGCCCAATGCACAATCACTTCCATTTTGCCAAGAACTTTTTCCACATACAGGTAATTGGCTTTTTCGTCTTCCACAACCAGCACGTGCTTGTTGGTCCACTGTTGAACATCCTTGTGTACAGTTGATTTCAAAACCCTGATCTCTTCACCTGTTACTAAGGATAAAGGAAGTTTCAAATAAAACACCGATCCTTCATCGTAAACCGATTCAACTGAAAGCGATCCGCCAAGCAATTTGGCAAGCGCCCTGGAAATAGCCAAACCAAGGCCAGTTCCCCGGTAGAGTGCATTGGTGGCTGCTTCACTTTTTCTGAAACGCTCAAATACCTTTTCAACATCAGGTTCTTTAATACCTATGCCGGTATCCTGTACGTAAAATACAAGTTCATCCCGGGTTTTCCTAAGTCCCAATTCAACAAACCCCTTATCCGTGAACTTATAAGCATTATTCAGCAG
>CAYTNC010000361.1:0-2541 GCA_964438935.1 uncultured Bacteroidales bacterium | reverse complement strand
GGGTAATAAAAAAGGTTGCCCGGACAGATGCAGATGTGCTGGTTATTGGAGAAAATGGAACCGGAAAAGAATTAATTGTAAAGGAAATTCACAACAATTCTCAAAGGGCCGGGGAAGCTTTTATCAGTGTTGACCTGGGGACCATAACCGAAACGCTGTTTGAGAGTGAATTGTTTGGTCATGTTAAAGGAGCCTTTACCGATGCCATAGAGGACAAAACCGGTTGGTTTGAAACCGCTTCAGGAGGAACACTGTTTTTGGATGAAATCGGCAACCTGTCATTTTCAATGCAATCGAAACTGCTGACGGCAATTCAAAACAGGGTTATTTACAAGGTAGGATCAAAAAATCCTATTCCGTTTGATATGCGCCTTATATGTGCAACAAATAAGAACCTGAAAGAAATGATTTCGAATAATCTTTTCCGCGAGGATTTATATTACCGGATTAATACCATTGTTATTGAAATTCCTGCTTTGCGCGATCGCGGTGAAGATATCATTTTGCTGGCAGAACATTTTATAAAGGAATATGCAACCAAGTACGGAAAAATGAATTTAAAATTCAGCAGCAAAACTCTCGATAAGCTCATGAAATACAATTGGCCGGGTAATGTAAGAGAATTGCGGCATACCATTGAAAAGGCAGTTATTTTAAGCGATGCCGATATATTGAAACCGGAAGATTTTTTCATCTCACACCCGGTACAGCAAATAAACCATAGTGAAAGGCCTTACACCTTTGCCGAGATCGAAAAACGAGCCGTAGAAATTGCGCTGAGAAACAATAACGGAAATATTCTGAAAGCAGCAAAAGAATTGGGGTTAGCCCGGCAAACCCTATACAACAAAATGCAAAAGTATAACCTGTAGCAAAGTTATCATCATGGTACTCAATAAATTCTTTGTAGTTGTTCTTATCCGGGTGACATTCCTTGTTTTATCGTGTATAGCATTAGGAATTGCACTGCAACACATAAACACCGGATACTATTATACATTAACAGGGATAATTTTTCTGATCCTACTGCAAACATGGCTGTTGATTAGTCAGGTTAACAAAACAAATGAAGAACTGGAAAAATTCTTTTCATCGGTTCAGGATCATGACTCATCCGTGCGGTTTCAGAAATACACAGGAAACCATTCATTCCGGAAGCTTCATGATCGTATGAATAATTTAAACACGATCATCCAGCAAGCAAAAATTGAACAGGAGAGAACGGGTAGTTTTCTTCAGAATATCGTTAATCATGTGGATATAGGTCTCATGTCATTTGATGATACCGGGAAAATAGAAATATTCAACCGAACTGCAAAAAAATATTTCAATCTTCAACATCCCCGGCAGCTTTCCTCATTAAAAACCAGGAACAATGAAATATTTGATATCATCAGCTCCATTAGACCGGGCCAGGAGATGCTGCATAAAATTACAATTGACAATCTGTTGCAAAGTATCCTGATAAAAGCAGTTGAGTTTAAATTCGATGCTCATGTAATCAAACTGGTTTCATTCCAGAATATCACAAACGAACTGGATAAGAAAGAACTGGATTCATGGCAGAAATTGATCCGGGTATTAACTCACGAGATCATGAATTCCATTAGTCCCATTACTTCTCTTACCTCTGTAATTTCGGGATATTTTAAAAACAACGATACCAAAAGCTCTGATATATCTGCAAGAATTAATGATCAAATCATTTCAAAAACACTTCACGGCCTAAATACCATTGAAGAAACCGGAAAGGGATTATTGGATTTTGTTGATAAGTACAGAAGCTTAACCTTATTGCCACAGCCCGATTTAGGCAAGATTACTGTTAACAGCCTGTTTAGTAAATGTAAAGTTCTTATGGAATCAAATCTTCCTGATAATATAAAAATTACCTCAACTACTTATCCCGATGACATTGCAATTGTAGCAGACATTTCACAGGTTGAACAAATAATGATCAATTTAGTTAAAAATGCGATCGAAGCCATAGCTGACAGAGAAAATGGACTTATACAAATGAAAGCCTTCTACAGTGAAGATGGTGCTATAATACAGGTTGAAGACAATGGAATAGGGATACCCCCTGAAATAATTGAGGATATTTTTGTGCCGTTTTACACTACCAAAAAAAACGGGTCGGGGATAGGTTTGAGCCTGGCCAGGCAAATCATACAAAACCACAGTGGCACCATTTCAGTTAATTCCAATCCGGATAAGGGGTCTGTATTTACCTTGAAATTCGGTTGAAATAAGGCAGGGATAATACACCGGGAAAATTGAGGCATGCATCTGATTTCGCACTTACAGCGCTTTAACCGCATTAATGCCATAAACACAGGGCTTCGTTTAGCTTAGGTAGTGCCAAAACAGTACTTTTGGTTCTTGGTTCTTGACTCTTGGCTCCTGCCTACAAGATCATTCCGGCAGGCAAGCTTGTCTCTTGTCACTTGTCACTTGTCTCTTTTTTCTATCTTGGTTCTTGGTTCTTGGTTCTTGGATCTTGGCTCTTCTCCCTCACCCCGCCCAGTTCTCCCTATCCAG
>CAYTNC010000360.1:0-2543 GCA_964438935.1 uncultured Bacteroidales bacterium | reverse complement strand
TGAATGAAGCAATCGGACTGGCACTCCCGGGCAACGGAACCATTGTTGCTACCCACAAAAACCGCAAGGTGCTGTTTGAAAAAGCCGCCAGGCAGATTGTTGCCATTACCCGCAGGTATTATGAAGATGGTGATGTTTCGGTTCTGCCGCGGTCGATCGCTGCGCGTGCTGCTTTTATGAATGCCATGGCGCTGGATATTGCCATGGGCGGTTCAACCAATACCGTACTTCATTTACTGGCCGTGGCCAGTGAAGCCGGAGTTGATTTTACCATGAAGGATATTGATGCCTTGTCGAGAAAAATTCCGGTTTTGAGCAAAGTGGCTCCCAGCTCTCATTACCATGTGGAAGATGTGAACCGGGCCGGTGGCATTCTGGGAATTATGGGTGAGCTGGAGCGGGCCGGATTGATTGACGCAACCGTCAAACGTGTTGATATGCTTACCCTTGGTGAAGCTATTAATCTGTATGATTTGAGACAGCCCACCGTATGCGCCGAGGCCAGGGAAATATTCGCCAGCGCTCCTGCCGGAATTAAAAATCTGAAAATGGGCAGCCAGAATGTATATTATAAAGAACCTGACCTGGACAGGGAGAACGGTTGTATCCGCGATCTGTCGCATTGCTATTTCCGCGATGGCGGACTGGCAATTCTTTATGGCAATATTGCCCGTGATGGTTGCGTGGTGAAAACAGCCGGCGTTGATCCGTCCATATTCAACTTCAGGGGAACTGCAAAAGTTTTTGAATCGCAGGAAGATGCCTGCGAAGGCATACTGGGTGGTAAGGTTGTTGCCGGTGATGTTGTGGTTATCACCCATGAAGGTCCCAAAGGCGGACCCGGAATGCAGGAAATGCTTTATCCTACTTCCTATATCAAATCAAAAGGACTGGGGAAAAGCTGTGCTTTGCTGACCGACGGAAGATTTTCAGGTGGCACCTCAGGCCTTTCCATCGGACATGTATCCCCTGAAGCTGCTGCCGGAGGAGAAATCGGATTATTGCATGACGGAGACATTATTGAAATAAATATACCTGCCAGGTCTGTCAATGTGGTGCTCCCGCAGGGGGAGCTTGAACAACGCAGACAAAAAGAGGCCGAAAGGGGTATAAAGGCTTATTCTCCTGTTAGCCGCGACAGAAAAATCTCAAAGGCACTGAAAGCTTATGCCAGCATGGTTACTTCGGCTGATAAAGGTGCCGTGAGAGAGGTTGAATAACCATTTGTCGATTTTATTGTTATTGGTACCGACAGGTTTTATAATTAATTCTTCTTACAATGAAAGCAACAAAAGAAACAGAAACAACAACGATTGATATACCTAACAAAATCAGGGTTACCGGAGCTGAAGCAATTATGTTAAGCCTGATTCAGGAAGGTGTTGACACCCTTTTCGGGTACCCGGGCGGTGCGATAATGCCTGCCTATGATGCACTGATGAATTACACCGACAAGCTCAGGCATATCCTCACACGCCATGAACAGGGCGCTATTCACGCTGCCCAGGGTTATGCCCGTGTTACAGGAAAGGTTGGTGTTTGTATGGCCACTTCAGGTCCCGGTGCCACCAACCTGATCACCGGAATTGCCGATGCCATGATTGATTCAACCCCGCTGGTTTGTATCACCGGACAGGTTGCCGCAGGGCTTCTGGGAACTGATGCATTTCAGGAAACAGATGTGATTGGTATCAGCATGCCTGTAACCAAATGGAATTACCTGATAACTAAGCCGGAAGAAATACCTGCCATTTTAGCCCAGGCATTTTATATAGCAAAGACCGGCAGGCCGGGTCCGGTTGTTGTTGACATTGCCAAGAATGCCCAGTTTGGAATGCTTGACTTTGAATACCACAAATGCAAACGCATGCGGAGTTATGCGCCGGAGCCGAGAATCAGTTTGGATAACCTGAAAGCTGCCACCTCCCTGATTAATAGTGCTAAAAAACCCTATATTCTTGCTGGCCAGGGTATTATTTTAGGAGGAGCCGAACAGGAATTTCTTCAGTTTGTGGAGAAATCAGGTATACCGGTAGGATGGACCATTCTCGGTGCCTGTGCACTTTCTAAGGATCATCCGCAAAACATTGGCATGCTGGGTATGCATGGCAATTATTCGGCAAATATTAAAACCAATGAATGTGATTTGCTTATAGGAGTGGGAATGCGCTTTGACGACCGGGTTACCGGAGATCTGAGCAGGTACGCCAAACAGGCCAAAATCATTCATCTTGAAATTGACAAGGCTGAAATCAACAAGGTTGTTACGGCTGATGTTCCGCTTCATGGGGATGTAAAGGATACACTTCCCCTGTTGACTAAAATGATTGAAAAGCGTGATCATTCGGCATGGATCAGTGAGTTTAAGGACTCTGATAAGATAGAACATGAAAAAGTCATTCAGCATGACCTGCATCCTGTTAAACCGGGATTGACGATGGGTGAGGTGATCAACCTGATTAATGAAAGAACAAAAGGTGATGCGATAGTGGTTACTGATGTCGGACAGCATCAAATGTTTGCTTCAAGATATGCTTTTCATA
>CAYTNC010000359.1:0-2561 GCA_964438935.1 uncultured Bacteroidales bacterium | reverse complement strand
CTTCATGCTGGCTCAAGAACCGGGTGGTACCTGAATCAATCATTAAGCTGATTGAGGCTTATGGCAAGGTTCAGCCAAACCTGAAACTACACGATGCGGCTTATCCAGATGCTGCCGCGCTGTTGTTGCTGGTAAAAAAAGGACCGGCTGTTTACGGAATGAACGGTGTGGGAGCAGGCAAGGACACCGAAGGTTCTGACTGGATCATCAAAGTTCTTGAAGAAGATGACGAACGCCCTTTGTGGATTTGTGTATGGGGCGGTTCCAATACACTTGCCCAGGCTTTATATAAAATCAAAAACACCAAATCCAAAGCTGAAGTCAAAAACCTTGTTGCCAAGTTAAGGGTGTATGCCATTTCCGATCAGGATGACAGCGGCATCTGGATTCGTAATAATTTTCCCGACCTGTTTTACATTGTCACTCCCGGTGACGACTATGGCAGGGCCACCTGGAGTGCCATAAACACTTACATACCCGGAAACGACAATACCGAAATCAGCAATAGCTGGATTGCACAAAACATCCAGCAGGGCCATGGCCCGCTCGGGGCAAACTATCCCGATGTAGCCTATGGCATGGAAGGCGATACCCCTTCGTGGCTGTCATTAATACCAAACGGATTGAACAATCCCGGACATCCGGAACAGGGCGGATGGGGCGGCCGTTATGAGCTGTACAAGCCCGATTTTTCGAAGGCGAAAAAAGGTGGTTCAGGTGTGCCTTTTGAACCAGAAACCCGCGAAATATGGACCAATGCCGTGGACACTTATACACCCTACGTATACAATGCCTTTGGAAGAGCGGTTAAGGCCGATACTATGAGTTTCAGCGATTACAAAGTAACCCTGTGGCGCTGGCGAGATGATTTCCAGCAGGACTTTGCTGCCCGGATGGACTGGTGCATCATGTCGTACGCAGAAGCAAATCACCCGCCAATACCTGCATTGGGACATCCGGAGCATATCACCGTGAAATCAGGAGCAGGCTTTGGTTTGGATGCCACCGGTTCATATGACCCCGACGGCGACAACCTGAGTTACCTTTGGTTTCACTATCCCGAAGCCGGTTCTTATAAAAAGAAAATCAACATTGATTCTGCCGAAAACGGCCACGGAGTTTATGTAATTGCTCCCCAGGTTGACAAACCGGAAACGGCTCACTTTATTCTGAAAGTGTCCGACAAGGGAAATCCGCAGTTATCGAGGTATAAAAGGGTAATTGTAAATATTGTACCCTAACGTGTCGGCTTGGCCGTCTTTTAGAACACAACCTCCTGTTACGTTGACCTATTCTCCTGGAATATTCTTTCCGGGCTAAAGAATTTCCTCCTGTATCCCCATTTTAAGCACCCGTTGAACAAAACCGGTTTTGCAAGGTTTCTGCTGTATAACCATGTTTTTTTAGAATGAGAAATATGACAAAACCACGCAAAGAACTCAGAACCGAAACAGTAATACATGCCAGTGCAATCAGGATATGGGAAATTCTAATGGATTTCAACAGTTATCCGAACTGGAATCCTTTTATAGTCAGCATAAATGGAAATCAGGTAGCTGGCAGTACTTTAACTGCAATACTTCAACTGCCTGGTGGCATGGGAATGACCATGCGCCCCAAAGTTTTAATGGTTAAAGACAATCAGGAATTCAGGTGGAAAGGACACCTGCTTATTCCGGGACTTTTTGACGGGGAGCATATATTTGAACTCAGGGAAAACAATGACGACACCACAACCTTTATCCAACGTGAGCTTTTCAGCGGAATCCTGATACCTCTTTTCCGAAATCTTATTGATGTGAAAACCCGCATTGGATTTGAAGCCATGAACACGCAACTGAAAGATAAAGCAGAAAAGATTGCCTGATTTCAGATTTTTCCAACCGGTTATTTCACGCACATCAAAAAACACAAAAAAAATTTGGTTTTCTCAAATTTACTTCATAGTATTGCGGTGTATTAGTATAGTAGTACACTAAACACCTAATCAGACATGATCCATATTCAAAATCTGTCATTTAGCTACAGCAAAAACACCCAACTCTTTGACCATCTTGATCTTTCATTACCACCCGGGAGTATTTACGGGTTGTTGGGTAAAAACGGAGCAGGAAAGAGCACACTTTTAAAAATCATTTCCGGTTTGTTGTTCCCCAACTCCGGAGAACTTCATGTCACCGGCTTTAAACCGGGCGAACGTCTGCCCAGGTTCCTTCAGGAGGTATATTTTGTATCTGAAGAATTCACCCTTCCGAAAATGAAGATCGATACGTACGTGCGCCTGTGCAGTCCGTTTTACCCACGTTTCAGCCGCAGTTTGTTCAACACCTACATCAATGAATTCAAACTTCCGCTAAATCAGTGTCTGTCAACACTTTCATACGGCCAGAAGAAAAACTTTCTGCTGTCGTTCGGACTGGCAACCGATTCCAGATTGCTGATCTTAGATGAGCCTACCAACGGGCTGGATATTCCTTCAAAAAGCCAGTTCAGGAAAATCCTGGCAAATGCCATCCACGAAGAACGCAGCTTCATCATTTCCACACACCAGGTGCGTGACA